>CAYMHX010000153.1:0-6021 GCA_964390325.1 uncultured Roseburia sp.
CACTTCGTGACCGCGTGTGGCGCAGGCGTGATTTTCAATCACCGCCTATATAGTAGGAAAATCCTTGTTGCGTTAATGTAGGAAAAGTTATTCAACGTTATGAGTTTAAAAAAATTATAAAATTTTTGTCACAAAATGGAAGATAATGTGTTTTATATATAGATGAAAAAGTAACGATTTAGTAAATATTTGCTTGTTTATAGTTATTAAGATAGAATGATGATTTTGGAGAAAATAAATGATAGAAAAGAGAGATTAGAATAAGAATCGTTACAGAAATTAGCAGAAAGGGGATAACAATGCTTCATGAGGAATGGAAATTAATTTATAGCACTTATAAAAAGCAGCTATATTTGTATGCGTTATCCCTTACCGAAAATCAACAAGATGCAGAGGATTTAGTGCAGGAAGCTTTTGTAAAGGCATATTTATCTTACAGTAATACAGGAAGTATTAAATACTGGCTGGTTACGGTGCTGCGGAATGAATTTTATAATTTACAGCGGAAACGAAAAAAAGAAGTGTTAGATGATGGATATTTGTTGAAACTGGAAGAAACAGAAGAAGATACATTGAGTCATTTGATTGAGGAAGAAGAACGGAGGCAATTGTTTTTAGAAATTCAAAAACTGCCGATGGCAATGAAGGAAATTTTAATCGAAAGTGTTTATTTTCAATTGAAAGATGAAGAAATTAGTAAATTACATGGGATTACCTGTGAAAATGTAAGAAAAATACGTTCACGAGCGAAGAAAAAATTGATAGAAGTGTTAAAAAAGTAGAATTTTACAGTAGAAAGATTTTATTGCAATCCATAAAGTGATTTTTAATAAATTTTTGTATTATAACTGTGAAAGTTTTTGTATTTAGAGAAAATGCACAAAATTTTTATAGATTTGTTTGTCAGAGGAAGACATTTTGGAGTTTTATAAACGAATTGTTTTTGAAAAAAAGACAAATTTATGCAATATGTTGAAATGATTTGGGATACATTTTAAGTAAAAATTAGAAGAGCGTAGAGTGAGAGGAAACATGAATAGACAAGAAGAAAATAGAGAAATGAACGAATGGGATGAGAAGAAAATAGATGAAGAATTAAATGCACTGTTAAATGAGATACCGGAACAGGACGAGCTGGAACGGCGTATTAATCAAAGTATTAATAAACGAATACGAAAAACGGTGATACATACGCTGATTGGATGGATAGTAATCGTACTGGTGATGACAATTCTGATTAAGCCATGGCTGAATTATATGTTTTATGACCCATATAAGCTGACCTATCAGGCAGACCAAAAAATATTAAAAGTGCTGCGGGATTATTGCGAAACATTTCATCCATATCGGGAGGCAGTAAGTCTTGAGGTAAGGAGAAATGGAATCGGAAAATATAAATTGGAACTGGAAGTGGCAGATTTAACAAAACCGTTGAACAGCAGTGAAGCGAAGGTGTTGTTTGATATGAATTATTCTTTTTTTGGAGATATTGTGGATTCGGAGTCTGTTTTAAGTTTTTATTCGGATAGATTTAATCAGATAAATATAGATAAAGAGGAAATCATAGAAAAAATAAGCGAACTTCCAAAATCTGCAGTGGTATATTTGTCGGTTAGTGAATTAGAGGCGAAGTCTATCGAGGTATTGCGAAATATGGAAGTGGAATTACAGTGGTTTCAGGTGTATCAGCCGAATATAAAACTTCAAGGTGGAATGAATTATCAGCCGAGAATGATATTTGATGAGTATGATAATCGTACCGAAATGACAGAACAGGAATTATTGGAGGTATATGTAGAAAATTTGTATGATTTAGAGTGGGAGGTAGAAGCATGGACAGGGTTTGGATTGGATATAGAAAATGAAACAGGAGTTACGTTTTTTAAATTTTTTGATGATAGTGTAACAGAGTTAAGAAGGGATGCGGGAGAGCTTACGGCATTATTGAGTGAAAATTATTGTGTGTATGGAAAAAGAGATGAAATTATTCAGTTTTTGCAGGAGAACACATTTGATTCGATTTTGATAGAGAATGTGAATTTGTGGTAACAGTTCAGCCATAGACTACATCATAGTCGAAGCATGCTTGCATGAATGAGACTATGATGTAGTCTATGAGCGGAACGCCATTTTATGAGTAAAGTTAGCTGCGTAGCAGCGAGAAAGCGACGAAGTCGCCTTTATGAATGGCGTGGGCTGAACTGTTATAATTTATGGTAAAAATTGCAGAATAATTACGATAAAAAATGGAAAAGGAGAAGCTTATGAAGTGGGAAAAAATGTTGGGGTTCAGAAAATGGGTTTTATTTATAGCAGTAGTTGTTTTGTTATTGTCGGGCTGTGGTGAAACGGAGACAAAAACAGAAAATAATGGAACGATGGCTACTGAAAGTGGGAATGAGGTATCTTCTGAATTTAGACCATTTGTGGGTCGTTCGGGACTGTTGGTAGAGGAGGGCGAGCTAAAAGAAAGTGGAGTGGTGTATGAGGATGCACCGATTACTTTTCAGGATGCTGTAATAGAAGAAATGCTGCGAAATCTAATAGGAAAACCAGAGGGAGAAGTTTATATTAGTGAATTGCAGGAAATTCATGGCATTTATTGGCGTTATGATAAGTATTGGTCGAATTTACAGTCACCGGATGGCAAACTTCCACATGTAAGTGGCTGTAAAGAAGGTCCATGGGACACAAAACAACCTGAAACGTTAGCAGATTTGGCATATTGCTATAATTTACAGTGGATGGAATTTGGAAGTATAAAAGTACCTTCTTTAGAACTGCTTTATGAATTGCCACAGTTAGAAGTCATGGCGTTTCATGGAACAGAAATTACGGAAGATGGATTAAATGAAATTGGAGCATTTCCCGTATTACAGGAGTTACATTTGGCGATTGATGAGGGAATGAATTGGAGTCATCTGACAGATGGAAGTTTCATTCTTCCATTGGCAGACCAATTGGTTTATTTAGATGCAGAAGCAGGAATTGATTGGAATGTGGATGTATTGGCACAGATGACAAAATTAGAGAAATTGAGAATGAGTAAAGCAGATGATTTGTCTTTTTTAGAAAAACTGACGGAATTGGAACGATTATATTTGTATTGTTGTACACCGACAGATTGGAGTCCGCTTGGAGAAGCAGAGAAGTTAGAACATTTGGATATTGGTGGAAATTATAAGGTGATTGTTGAAATTGGATTGGAAGATTTAAAGGCAATAGAGCATTTGGATTATTTGGAAATTACATATACAACATTGAATGAGGAGTATCAGCGAGAGGAAATCATAGAGGCATTGCCGAATTTGACAGGACTGGTGACGAGTCATATGTAGATGAAATTGTAAAAAATTCCGTATGCAATTTGCAATATTTGTTCATTTAAGAAATCAAAAAAAGGAACAAGCAGCAAATGTGAGGATAAAGTGTCCGTGTGGGAAAGACAGATTTGTGTAATTTTTGCTAGGATAAAAAATGGAACGGGAGAAACTTATGAAGTGTAAAAAAGTATTGGGGTTAAGAAACGGGTTTTTATTTATGGCAGTAGTCGTTTTGCTATTATCAGGCTGTGGTAATACACAAGATAGTTCAGAAAGCACACATAGAGAGGTATCATCGGAATTTCGTGGATTTTATATGAGCTATCTTTTTGAAATGAAAGAAAGAGAAAGCGGTATGATTTATGAGGATAAGCCAGTTGTCTTTCAAGATGAAATAATGGAAGAAATGTTGCGAAATATGCTTGGAAAAACAGAAGGTGAGGTCTACTTGAGCGAACTGCAAAAAATACATAAGCTTATTTTTGATGAAGATGGGTATTGGTCGAATCTACAGGGAACAGGACATAATAAAATTCCGTTGGAATATGATGAAGAAGGAAAAGCAAAGTGGTTTACAAGTCTTGCCGATTTAAGCAATTGTTATAATTTACAATGGTTAAGTTTATATGGAATGGGAACTATACCATCTTTTCTGCCGCTTTGCGAACTGCCACAGTTGGAGATATTGCAGCTCGATTGTAGGACAATGACGGAGGAGAGAATAGAGGAAATCGGAAAAGTAAACAGTTTAAAGTGTATTAATTTTGTGGAAGGAAATTTAACCTCTTTAGCATCGCTTTGTGAGTTGCCACAGTTGGAGGAATTAAGTTTTTCAGGGGTGACTGTGACGGAGGAGGTGCTTTCTGATATTGGAACACTTCCGGCATTGAAAACATTGAAGATTGGAGTTTATGATACCTATACCGGTCAGGAAAGAGGTGCAGATTGGAGTGATTTGACCGATGGAAGTTTCCTGCTTCCGATTGCAGAACAGTTGACAGGACTAAAAGCATACGGTGGAATTGACTGGAATCCAAAGGTGCTGGCAAAAATGACCAATATGGAGAAATTAATCATTGGATATGCAAAAGATGTTTCTTTTTTAGAATTTATGCCGAATTTAAAACAATTATCGATGTATTGTTGTACGCCGCAGGATTGGGATGCACTTCGATTTTTACAAAAGTTAGAACATTTGGATATTTTAGGAAATATGTACATAACGATTCCAATTGACCTTTCGGATTTGCTGCCGCTTACAAAGCTGGATTATTTGGAGTTGATGTTTACAGAGATTAATACGGAGTATAGTTATCAAGAGGTTGTAGATGCACTGCCGAGTCTGACGGGATTTGCTGTTTTTTAGAAATATAGTTTTTACTATAAAATAAAAAAATTTTGATTTGTTATTTTAAATGTAAGAATATGATTTTCGTCATGTAAGGTTATTAAAAAATTATAAGGTGTTAATCGATTTATTTGTAAGTGAAAAATGGAAAAATAATTTGATGGTTATTTTTTAATCAAGAATTTGTAACACTTTGGAATGAGGGGAGAACGAAGATGTTTGGTTTAAAAAAGAGTCTGCTATGGCTTGGAATGATTACGTTACTCTTTAGTGGCTGTGGAGGGTCTGAAATGACACAAGAGGGTCAAAAAAGAGAGGTATCATCACAGGTTCAGGGATTGGGCTTAAAGTATCAGTTGGAAGCAATTGGCTTGAAGGAAAGTGGTGTGGAATATGAAGACACAGTAATCGAATTTCAGGACTCTGTGATGGAAGAAATGTTACGGAATATGATTGGTAAGACAGAAGGTGATGTATTTATCAGTGATTTACAAAAAATACATTCTATCACATTTAGCTATGATTATAACATAGGGTGGGATGCGTTTCCAACATATGGCTCGAATTTACAGAAGGAAGCAGAAGAAGATTTTTTCCTGATAGAAATCAACGAAGATGAAACTTTAACTGTACCAGAAAGTTTTATAGATTTGGCATATTGCTATAATTTGCAGGAAATTACTTTTTGTGGGGCAGAATTATCTTCTTTAAAAGGACTTTGTGACCTGCCACAGTTGGAAATTTTAGAGTTTGAACGTTGTGTGGTTACGGAGGAAGTATTAGAAGACATTGGAAATACTTCCAGTTTGAGATATTTATTTATTAGTCATAGAGAGTTTACGGATTGGGGATATTTGACCGATGGAAGTTTTCTGCTTCCGATTGCAGACAAATTAAAGAGGCTTTGTGCAGAGGGAAATATTGACTGGAATCCGGATGTACTGGTGCAGATGACAAATTTAGAATGTTTATCAATGGAATATACAGATGATTTGTCTTTTTTAGAACAGATGCCGAATTTAAAAAGGCTGGATTTGTATTGTTGTTGTCCGAGTGAC
This sequence comes from uncultured Roseburia sp., assembly GCA_964390325.1. Taxonomy (GTDB): domain Bacteria; phylum Bacillota; class Clostridia; order Lachnospirales; family Lachnospiraceae; genus Roseburia. The sequence goes on from CAYMHX010000153.1 coordinate 5,730, forward strand.
TGGACACCTTTAGCTTCTTTAGAAAATTTGGAAGATTTGTATATTTCGGGAAATATGTACACAACAGTAGAAATAGATTTAGAGGATTTGACACCATTAAAAAATTTAAAATATTTAGATATCAATGCTTATACAACCGTTGGTCAAAAGAATAGCTGGCAGGAAATTGTAGATGCAATACCGAGTCTGACTGGATTATATGTATTTTAGTAACTATTTAGAGCAATTTAAAATACTTATTATATAGGCGGTGATTGAAAATCACGCCTGCGCCACACGCGGTCACGAAGTG
>CAYMHX010000154.1:0-5986 GCA_964390325.1 uncultured Roseburia sp.
GCATCCCCAGAGGGTCTATATATGAGGCGAAGTTTTTAATCGCCGAATATATAGATAGATTTTCAATTGACGGAAACGATACAAGAAAATATAATAGGAAAAGAAGCATTACTAAAGAAAAACTCTAAAAATTGGAGGACGAAACGTGAATTATAGTAAATATGTATTAACTTTTCTGGGAAGTGTCATCGCAGGTGTCTCTTTATATATCGCATTTGAGGAGATTTCTTCACAAACTGTTATGATACTAATAACAGTATTTGCTGTTATAGGAATTGGTGGAGAGATGATCGCAGATGTTTTAGAAAAAAAGAGGAAAAGAAAAGAGGCGGAACGAGAGGAAAAAAACAGGGAAGCCTTCTTTTTGAGATTGGAAGAAGTTATCAATCAGAATAGTCAGGCAAATATTCAGGCTGTTTCTGAAAAGACGGATAGAGTGTTGGAGATATTAAATATACATACTTTAAATTTTGAAGAATATTTGAATTTTCATGTAAATCATCAGAAAATTTTAGAAAACAAAGTATCAGAATTAACAAAGATAATAAAAAATATGGATGATTCTATTGTTAATGGGAAAATAGAACTGCAGCAGAACTTAGAGCAGATAATAAAACAGCTTGTTGCAGAAAGAGAAGAAGGAAAGCGGGCGACAGCAGGAATAAAAGAAGAATTAAAAAATAATACAAATGTAGTAATAGAAAATGGACAGCGGATTTCGGATATGGGAAATAAGTTGTTAGAAAAAATAGAATTTGCTGCAGGTGAAACTGTTTCTATGAAAGATTGCTGTGCAGATATTTTTGCCAGTGAGAAACAGATAATGGAAGAAATTGCAGGCAGAAGCAGTCTGTTATCAGAACAATGTACAGAAATAAAGAAACAGATGCAAAAAGAGGCAGAGCTGCTTAGAGAGTTAAAGCCGATTTTGGAACAGGCAGAAGAATTAAAAAGTAAATGTGATGAAATGCTTCGCTTGGAATATGATTTGACAAGTAAATTAGGAGCTTATGGAAATAATAACAGTACAGAGATTAGTACGGTGGTAAATGGAAACAACAGAGCATTTTTAGGGAGAATCCATAATGCAATGAATAAAAAAGGTGGAAGATAGAAAAAATTATGTATCAGTTTAAAAGTAAAGTAAGATATAGTGAAGTAAATAGTGATAAAATATTAACCTTAGCGGCACTTACCGATTATTTACAGGATACCTGTACGTTTCAGTCGGAAGGTCTGGGTGCAGGTATGGATATTTTAAAAGAACGCAGTGAGGCGTGGGTATTGTCTTCATGGGAAATTGTAATAAAAAAGATGCCGAAAATGTATCAAGAAATTTCGGTAGGAACGTTTCCGTGTTCTTTTAAGGGATTTTATGGACACCGTAATTTTTGTGTAACGGATGAGCAAGGAGAAGAAATGGTCATTGCTAATTCGCTTTGGGTCTATATTAATTATGAAACGAAAAAGCCAACTCGTATTCCGGAGGAAGTAGCATCTTTATATGATGATGTAATTCAAAAGCCGTTAGAGTTTGAATGGTCTGACCGTAAAATTAAGGCAGAAGGTAATTATGTGGAAGAAGCACCGATAATTGTGCCTCGCTTTTTTATTGATACCAATGAGCATATGAATAATGGAAAATATATTTTAACGGCAGAGGCATATTTACCAACAGGTTTTGAGGTAGAGCGTGTCAGGGCAGAATATCGGAAGGCGGCAGTATTAGGTGATGTGCTTTATCCGATGATTTATAAGGAAGAAGATGTAATTACAGTAGTTTTGGCAGATGAGGAAAGAAAACCGTATGCAGTGATTCAGTTTAGGAAAGCATAAAGGTTTAGGGAAAGAGAGGAAGTATGTTGAAATTAGGTGAATATCAGGAATTAACCGTAGTAAAAAGAGTGGATTTTGGTGTTTATTTAGCAGAAAAAGATAAAGTAGAAAATAGAGTTTTATTACCTGAAAAACAGGTTCCTGCAAATACAAGAGTAGGAGATACGATAAAGGTATTTTTATATAAGGATTCTAAAGACCGTATGATAGCGACTACGAATAAACCAGAGATTACATTGGGTGGTTTGGCAGTGTTAGAGGTCATTGAGGTTGGTAAGATTGGTGCGTTTTTGAATTGGGGATTGGAAAAGGATTTATTTTTACCATTCCATGAAATGAGAAGAAAAGTAGAAGCAGGCGATGAAATTCTTGTAACACTTTATATTGATAAGAGCAGTCGTTTATGTGCAAGTATGAAGAAGCTGTACGACTTATTGTCACAGGATTCTCCATATAAAGAGGGCGATATTGTAAATGGACGTATTTATGAATTTAGTGATAATTTTGGAACATTTTTGGCAGTAGATGATAAGTATTCAGCAATGATTCCAAGACATGAAGACTGTAGTAAGTTACGAATTGGCGATGTAATTGAAGCGAAGGTTATTAAGGTAAAAGAAGATGGAAAATTAGATGTAACACTTCGTGACAAAGCGTACATTCAGATGGAAGATGATGCAGAATTAGTAATGAAGGTAATAGAAGAATTTGCAGGGGTACTTCCGTTTACTGATAAGGCTTCACCAGAGGTAATCAAAAGAGAAACGGGATTAAGTAAGAATGCATTTAAACGTGCAGTTGGAAAACTTTATAAAGAACGGAGAATTGAAATTACAGAAAGAGCAATTCGTAAGGTTTAAGTAAAGAAAAGAACGGCAGAAGTAATCAAAAAGAGATACATCTGCCGTTTCGTTTTTGTTAAACATAAAGGTCGATATTACCGCCTAAGTGTGGTGTAACCGAATGCTCCAATGCCTGAATCATTTCGGTATTTAATTGTTTATTTAATTCCATTGTTTTATCAAGCATAGCAACACTGACCATTTCAGGAAGTGATGACACGCCGGAAGAAGAACCAATACTATAAGATGATAATGTGTTTAAAGCAGAACTTACACCAGTAATATCCATAGAAAATACCCCCTTTTGTATATCATATTTATATTTATTTACTATTTTATATGAATATTATGACATGATTTTTAGGGAAAAGCAATATAAAATAGGAAGGTAATTGACAGTAAAAAATGGCTTTGTTATAATGATTTTAGATGTAACAAATTTGTAACAAATTGTAAAAATGAATAAACAGTCATGAGAAAATAACAGGAGGAAGTACAAATGATAAAAAAATATAAATCAGCACTGTGTCTGGCTTTAGCAGGTACGATGTTGTTAGGAGAAGTTCCTGCTTTTGTATCTACTGTTTCTGCAACAGAACAGATAATCGAAACAGAAATCGAAATAGAAAATACAGAAAAAAAGAAAAATGAAAGTGAAGATAAAAGACCTACTGTTGTAGAGGGATTTGTAGAGAATGCTAAGAGAAGAATTAATCAAACAGCAGAAGTGGTAGGAATGTTGAAATCTGCGTATAGGGGGATTGCCATTGCACAGGTGGATAATTATGTTAATATTCGTGCAGAAGCAGATACAGAAAGTGAAGTATTAGGAAAGCTTTATGATAATTCTGCGGCAACTGTATTAGAAACAACAGAAAATGGATGGTATAAAATTAATTCGGGGAGTGTAACAGGATATATTAAATGTGACTATGTTGTAGTAGATGATGAAGAATTAGCAAGAAAAGTGAGTATCCGTTATGCAACGGTTACAACAGATACGTTATATGTAAGAACAGAACCAAATAGAGAGGCAGAAGTGTTGGATATGCTTCCGCAAGGCGATGACTATGTTGTAGTGGATGAGTCCCTATATATGGATGGTTGGGTAAAAGTAACTACTTCAGAAGGGGAAGGATATGTATCTACCGAATATGTAAAACTTTGGACAGAATTTGTACAGGCAGAATCGAGAGAAGAAGAAGAAGCACGTTTAAAGAAAGAAGAAGAAGAACGTAGAAAAGCAGCAGAAGCAGCAGCGGCAGCAAGACGTAAAAAACAGCAGGAAGCAGCAGCCCAGAAGATCGGTGATGCTTCAGCAGGAAGTTCCAATGGACAGGCTGTTGTAAACTATGCAAGTCAGTTTGTAGGAAATCCATATGTATATGGTGGTACAAGTTTGACAAATGGTGCAGATTGTTCAGGATTTGTTATGAGTGTATATGGGGCGTTTGGTGTATCGTTGCCTCATTCTTCTACGGCTATGCGAAGTGTAGGATATGAAGTAAGTACTTCTTCTATGCAGCCGGGAGATATTATCTGTTACAGTGGTCATGTAGGAATTTATGTAGGAAATAATACTATTGTACATGCAAGCAATGCGAGAGAAGGAATTAAATATACTTCTCCTGCAAATTATAGATCTATCATTTGTGTAAGACGAATCTTCTAACAATGTCTATTATTGATTTTGGAGGATGATGACGGTTTCTATAACTACTTTGAACGTAAGAGAGTGTTTTTGCTTTTAAGATGAAATACTAAAGGGAAAGTATGTACAAAAATGAAACAAGAGGTAACTATGAGGTACTGAATAGTTATAACAAGAGAAATTATCTGACAAAATGAAGGGATTGTAAGAGGAGTAATATATGCAGGGAGTTATCAATAAGAGAAATGTATTTTGGGAGTATGGATTTGTTGTCGTAGGAACAGGATTGCTGGCATTGGCAATTCAATGTTTATTTGACCCGGTTGGTTTGGTAACAGGCGGTTTTACAGGTCTTTCTATTATTATAAAAGAATTAACAAGTAATATTATCCCTGGGGGAATTCCGTTATGGCTTACTAATATTATGTTGAATATACCTGTATTTATTTTAGCATATAAGGTAAAAGGGAAAGCTTTTATTTTTCGTACTGTAATCGGTACCGGAATGCTGTCGGTGTGGCTGTATTTAATTCCACCAATGGATTTTGCACATGGAGATTATTTTCTTGCTTCTGTGGTCGGTGGCGGTATCGCAGGTCTTGGTATTGGATTGATTTTGCTTGCAAAGGCAACCACAGGTGGTACAGATATGGTGGCAGTGATTATCCAAAAGTATAAAAAACATTATTCTGTGGTACAGATTATGCAAATTTTGGATGGAATGATTGTTGCAGCAGGTTTATATATGTTTGGATTATATGCGGGCTTGTATGCAATTATTGCGATTATTGTGTCAACAAAGGTTTCTGATACGGTAATGGAGGGCTTTAAGTTTTCAAAGGCAGCTTTTATTATTACCGATAAGCATGAAATGGTGGCAAAACGAATTTTAGAGGAGTTAAATAGAGGTGTAACGGGACTTTATGCAAAGGGAATGTATTCCGGTGAGGATAAATGTATGTTATATTGTGTAGTTTCTCAAAAGGAAATTGTTGCGGTGAAAGAAATTGCAGCAGAAGTAGACCCGAAAGCTTTTGTAATTGTATCGGATGCAAGAGAAGTATTGGGCGAGGGATTTTTAGAGCATTCTCATTTTAATTAAAATTTATTGTAATTATTCAGAACCAAGTTCGAAAACACGTTGTGTTTCCTTGTTTCTGAATCGTTATAAAAATATTGAGGAAATGCATAAAAAAATAAGCATTTCCTCTTTCTTTTTTGGACGATTTGTATTAAAATGTAAAATAAATAGTTATATTTCTAATAAAAAAAGTTTCATTTTTTTGTGAAAGTTGCCTAAAAGAGAAGAAAAGGAGCGAAGCTATGATATCAAACCAGATACTTCAAAACACAATTGACGGACTAAAAGGAATTACAAGAATTGACCTTTGCGTGATTGACGTAGAAGGAAAAGTTCTTGCAGCAACATTTAATGACGCGGAAAAATATATAGACCCTGCATTGGCATTTGCGGCATCGCCAGCAGATAGTCAGGTAATCAGTGGCTGCCAGTTCTTTAAAGTTTTTGATGAACATCAGTTGGAATATATTCTTCTGGCAGATGGAGACAGCGATGATGTGTACATGGTGGGAAAAATTGCTGGTTTTCAAATTCAGAATCTTTTGGTAGCATATAAAGAGCGTTTTGATAAGGACA
>CAYMHX010000155.1:0-5976 GCA_964390325.1 uncultured Roseburia sp.
CCTCCCGAAGTTTTAAAATTCTAAACTTTTTGTTTAGCGATTGTAAACAAAAAGTGTATAAAACATAACATATGAAATGGGGTATGTCAATAGGAAAAACCAAACTAGATATGGAGTATTATTCCAAAGATTGTAAATATACGGCTAATAATTCCAATGCAGTTTGTTGATCTTTTGCTGAGCAAGTATTTAGTCTATCCAATATGTCATTTTGCTGAAGGGGTAAAGGAGCTTCTTTGGTTAAAATTTCGTCTGGTGTTATGTGAAGAGCCTGACATATTTTAAGAAGGGTTTCCACTCTCATGTTTACAGTTCCACGCTCAATATCTGCATAAGTGCGGTCGGATAAACCGGCTATTTCGGCAACTTCGCCTTGAGTCAATCCTATTTTTTTACGAATGGATAATAATTTGGAACCAATATCATACATGTTAAAAATAAGCATTATTCTTCCTCCTAAACGCTAGTATATAAGAATTTTAGCTCCTATTATTGTTGACAAACAGGAAGAATAGACACATAATTACAGGAAGAATGGTTCCTGAATCAGGAAGGAATCAAACAAAAAAGGAGAGTAATTAGTAATGAAAGCGAAAAAAACATATACACCACCAGAAATGGAAATATTTCAGTTTGTTACAGAAGAGGCAATTGCGCTTAGCAGCCCGATGCCCACGCTTCCTGGAAAGCCAGGAGTTATATTGCCGGATGATGAATGGTAAAAATTTTGTTCCACTCATTTTTGTATTTTGTAAGGAGGAGTTAAAATGAAACATGTTTATAAAATTTTGGCAGTAGTATTGATTCTGGCCATTGTAATGCCTTATATTACGATTGATTCGGTAACCGTAAATGCAGAAACTTCAACCTGGGGGTTGTATGCATCCTATTATCAAGGGAAAGATTTTGTGTCGGATACTACAGAGTACTTTTCTGTTTTTACACAAGCAGGGGCACCATATGTTTATGGAAATAGCGTACAACCTAATGGAGATGAAACAACAATAGAATGGTTTGATGAAACGATTAATGGATTATTAAGTGTTTCTGAGCAGTATGGAACAATAAAAGAGAATCTAACGACTTTTACAGAAGACTATTCTATCGGGAAAGATGGTTACATGGTACATTTTGCCGGAACGATTATGGCGGAAGAACCAGGAACATATTCTTTTGTAGGATTACAAGTCGATAATGGTTGCGTGATTAAAATAGGTGGCACAACAGTTTATGAATATTGGGGATATGGTTGTTGGTTTGATGGAGAAGATCATAGATTGGAAGGGGAAACTTCGTTTTCTTTACAAGCAAATACTCCTACCTACATTGAGATTTATTATTTAGAACTTAATGGTGGGGAAAGCTTAGAATTTCAGATTAATGATGGTGAGGCCGATAAGTCTTTTGAAGAAGCAGGGATTATTTTTGACTTGAGCGCTACTACATATTTGACATGGGGTTTCGCTGATTTAACAGAGGTATTAAGCCAAATTATTGGCGCAGGTGGCGGAAATCAATCTGCGACCTTTGAAGGAAATGATAACTATGACGAAAGCATTGACCAGATTAAAGAAGTTTTGGAATTGGTAAATGAAGAACCACTTTTAGTGGATAGTTTTATAATTAACAGTTCGAGTGAATTTAGAAGTAATGCAAAAAAAGCCGGCTGTGTAGGTAACAATGGTATTTTGGTAGAATATACCGGTTATCTTACTGCAGACAGAGATGGCACATATAGCTTTGGTTTAACAAACGCGGATAATGGATGTATGGTTGAAATCAATGGGCAAAGAGTGATTGAATATTGGGGGGATAAAGGAACCTTTTGGAATAATGGGACTCCTGCAGAAGGGATTTATATGAGCAATTCTTCCATGGAATTAAAAGCAGGAGAATCTGTGCCTATTAGAGTCGTATATTTAGAGTTAAATGGGGAAGAAAGTTTTACAATGACGGTAAAGGCAGAGGATGGTGAAGCTGTTGCCTTTGATGCATCTGGATTCACTCTTTCCCCAGGAATGTGGGAAAATATGAATGTGAACCCTGTAGAATATGGTGGACACTATTATCAACGATTTGATAAAGGCATGACATGGCAAGAGGCAAAAGCATATTGTGAGGATTTAGGTGGATATTTGGTTACAATAACTTCAGCCGCAGAGCAAGCGTTTGTTGAAAGTATTGTGACACAGGGAAGTAAATATCAATACTGGATTGGTCTAACGACCGCAGAAGATCCCCAATGGGTTACAGGGGAAAGTTTCTTCTATTCTAATTGGGATTCTGGTGATCCAGATAATCAAACACGAGAAGATGGGGAAAGTGAAGATTATGTGCATATAAATAATAAGACAAATCCGGCCAATAGTGGTAGTAAGAGATTTAAGTGGAATGATATGTATTATGACAATACCTTTCCTGGCGAAGAAAATCATTTTTCGACCAATAAAGTTGGGTTTATTTGCGAATGGGGAGATATCAATACCGGTGGTTATAATGGGAATACGTATGAGCGCTTTGATGAAAGTTTAACATGGAATGAGGCAAAAGCATATTGTGAAAGCTTGGGGGGCCATTTAGTAACAATTACTTCAGCAGAAGAACAGGCATTTATCGAAACATTACTGGCAACTGGGGAAAAGAATCAATATTGGATAGGACTAACAACTGCGGAGGACCCGCAATGGATTACGGGAGAAGACTTTTCTTATTCCAATTGGGACCCAGGTGATCCTGATAATCATACAAGAGAAGATGGTGAAAGTGAAGATTATGTTCATATAAATAATATACCGAATCCAGCCAATATAGGCAGTAAGAGATTTAAGTGGAATGACATGTATTATGATAATATTTTTCCAGGAGAAGAGGAACATTTTTCAACAAAAAATGTTGGGTTTATTTGTGAGTGGGAAGGAGAAATAAAAACTGGTCTGCAGGTGTTTTCTGATTATCCTAATTTAAGTATACGAAAAGATTGTATTATTACCATTGGTGTAGGTATTTATATTAATGGGCAACAAATCAATGATATATCAGGTATAACATTTTCCATTGAAGACCCTTCGATAATTAGTACGAATAATATTATAACAAAAGATAATTTATTGTATGTAAAATTTAAAGGAACAGGTGTAGGAACTACGTATATAACATTTAGTGATTCCTATACGGGTTATGTAAGAAAAATACCGATAACCATTTTTAAAGATAATTCGTATTCATTTACTTTAAGTTCTATTCCAACACAAAATATTGAGAAATACGAAACTAATTTTTACAATTTTAATGGGTTGTTTGTAGACAATTATCAATATGATGTAAATGATGATAAAACAGTTAATATTTCTTTCGATGTTTATAATACGAATTATATTTATGGGGCAGTTGAAGTTTACGATTTTTATGGAAATATGAAAGATGCTGTTTTGTTGGATAAAATGACAAATAGTGCAACTAGTATAAAAGGAGCTCTTTTAGATAATTCTGGATTTCTTGTTCGCGATATTATTGATGGCGATTTGCTTACATATCGTCAAGAAAGTGGCTATTCAAAAAAAACATCTGTTAGCGTAAAAGTTCCTGAAAACGGTTATATAAAAATAACCATTGACACAGATACTTCATTTGTTGTTAGTTTAGTAAATAGCGTTGATATTCTTATGGGCGTTGCATCATTGGACAAACAAATTGGTGAGTATAATATAAATAGCAAAAATTTTTCTGAAAAACTCACAGCTAAACTTGTTAAGGAAGCAATATATGCTGAGTTTATAAAGGATGGTGATGCGTACGCAAAACAACTTGTTAAAAATATAGGAAGCGAAGCACTTCTTTCTGCAGAATCTTTGGGGGATTTTTCTCAAACAATTACCAATAATATAGCGCAATTAAATGTTGAAAAACTTCTTGTTGATACTGCAAAGGATTTTGGCTGGAGTATCAGTGAAAATTTGGTTACTTATTTTTCTGGTCCAATTGGTAAAGTTTTAAAGGGTATGTTTATGGGTGTCGAGTTTAGTAATATTATAGTTCAAAAAAATGATTATGTTAAGGCGGCAAATAATGGATCGATAACCATACAAAATCAAGGAGGTGGTGTGCGATCTGTTTCACAAATAAAAGTTGAAAGCGAAACTGATTTTACTGATGATACTGCATTAAATGTTTTTAAAGTAATACCTGATTCACAGTTACTTTCGACTATAAAGGAAATGGAGCCGGAACTTTATCAAAACTTATGCGGAGGCTTAACTTATACATACGATATTTCAATGATTAAAGATGGACAAGAGTCACAACTGGAAAATAATGTTAGTGTATATTTGCCCATACCTGATGATCTTAAATTATATGCATATACAGGAGCAGTTAAAATATATCGTGTAGAAGAAGATGGTTCAATGACTGAAATGAACACAGACATCAAAGATAATTGCTTTGTGTTTGAAACAGAACATTTTAGTTTATATACTATTTTAGGGTTTGATGAGTTTGAAGAAGATACATATGTAACTGATATTCTGGATTATACTTATGACTTTTTAGATAGTGGAACTATTGAAATTAATGGATATATGGGAGAACACTCTAAAATAGAGCTTCCAAATGAAATTGATGGATATATTGTTACCAGTATTGCCGAAAAATGTTTTGAAAGTAATGTGATTATAAGCGAAGTGATTGTACCAGACAGCATAAAGTACATAAATAGTCGTGCTTTTTTTGACTGCATTAATTTGAAAAAAATAACAATTCCAAAGAGTATTGTAAATATTGAGAAAGATGCTTTTGGTGGCTGTGTACAATTAATTGATGTTAATTATATTGGCGCAGCGATACAGTGGGAAGAAATGGGAATTGAAAGTGGAAATGAGGAGTTGACTTCTGCAGAGATCAATTTTTCCATACTTTCGCCAGCAAATGAATTGACCTTTTCGGGAGCAGCTCTTTTGCTTCAAAGTGATTTAGCAATTAAATATAAAGTCAATATAAAAGACTTTGAAAATAGTGGCTATAAATATCCGTGTGTCCGTTTTACTATGAATAATAGTGAATTATTGGTGTGCGATTATACAACAACCGATGATGAAATTATTTTTGACTTTACTAACATTGCGCCGTACATGATAAATGATACTATCTATGCGACCCTGTATGCCACATATAATGGTGTTGAGTATGCAAGTGTAACAAAGGAATATAGCGTCGCAACCTATTGTTACAATATGCTAGGGAAGTATATTACCGAGGAGTATGCAGAATTGCAGACGCTATTAGTAGATTTACTTAACTATGGTTCTAAAACACAGGAATATTTGAACTATAAAACGGATGCCCTTGCTAATGCCCAGTTGACAGAAGAACAAGCTGCTTGGGGAACCAATATAGAACGAACCCTTGAAACAGTACAAAATACACAATATGAGACGATTGAGAATCCGTCTGTATTGTGGAAAGGTGCAGGGCTAACTCTACAGGATTCCATTGCAATGCGATTTAAGATTGTAGCAGATAATATTGAAAACCTGTGTGTGAAAGTCGTCAATGCAAATGGCGAATGGATAATACCATCTTCTGCCTTTGAACTGATAGAAGAGGGTAGCTATTATGTGTACTTTGACACATTAAGTGCAGCACAAATGAGTGAACCAATTTATTTGACTGTATATAATGGCGATGTAGCTGTGAGTCATACCATTCGATATAGCATAGAATCTTATGCTTATGCAAAGCAGAATGATCAAGATACCAAGCTGGTAGAGCTGGTAAAAGCAATGATAAAGTATGGTGATTCTGCCTATGCCTATGTAAGTTAGGTAGGAAACGTCAGCCAAAGAGTCTCCGAGAGGAGGTCTTTGACTGATGACAAACCTTATGTTTCAAAAGAGCATAGGGTTTTTGTTTACAACTTTTCGGCCGGTGTGGCTGGTGGTACTTCCTTAACTTCAAATGGATATTTTTCAGGGGATTTGT
>CAYMHX010000156.1:0-5951 GCA_964390325.1 uncultured Roseburia sp.
ATTGATTTCTGCATGCAAATTCGCTTCGCGAAGCAGAAATCAACTCCTGAATCATACTATTTCGCTATCCGACAGTAAATGTCTGATAGCTCTGTAAACAGTAACCCTTAATTTACTTTCGCATTCATTTGGGATATATTGCAATTCCGTTATACATTTATGAAGATTTAAAAATTAAAATTGCAGACTTACTTGATTAAATAAAAAGTGTCGTGAAAATAAAACTATCCCACGACACTTTTTTATTATTTTACCCGATAAAATGCATATGCAGGCTGCATGCAGACAGGACATACATATTCTTTTGGTACAACATCTCCTTCATAGATATAACCACAAACCGGACACTGGAACAGTGCTGTTTTTTCTTCTGCTGTTTCTATTCCTCCATTTCCAAACTCTGTATCTATTTTTTCTACCAAATCCTTATCTAAGTCTTCCTTCTCTGCCAGCTCATATAAAATTCCAATCGCTTTCGTATGAGTCATGCCTGCTTTATAAGGACGGTCTTCGGTCAACGCTTGATAAATGTCCAAACAAGCCAAAAGTCTTACTTCCTCACACAGTTCCTCTGCCATCATTCCAAATGGATACCCTTTTCCATTCAGTTTTTCGTGATGATAGGCCGCCCAGCTTCGGATTTCTTCAAATCCTTCTATTTTCGATAACAGACGATAGGTTTCGTAAGCGTGACTTTGAATATGTTGATATTCTTTTTCATCCAATCTACCTGCTTTTTCTAAGACCTCGACATCCACTAAAAGCTTTCCGATATCATGCAATGCCCCCGCCATATACAGCTTGTCTATGTGCTTCGCTTCATATCCAAGACACACTGCCATACGCTCTGCCTTCTCTGCGACGCCAATGGAATGTACCTTTGTAAAAGGCGATTTATAGTCAATAATATGTGCAAATAATTCTGCAATCCCTCTATCCGCCTCTACCTCCACAGGAGCAAACTCTAATAGTAAAGTTTCTATGCTATTATCAGAAAGCATAGGAAGTATCTCTGGTGTTAATACTTTTTGGAACAAACTGACGGCCTGTGACGAAAAGGATTTTCCCTCCTGACTGAAAATATACGCCTCTGCTTCTGCTAAAGTTTCTTCATTTGCCATACCAAATGCAAAACGCAAATCCACCTCATCTGCAATATGTACTAACTGCGCTCCCAATGGCACTTCGTCTGCTGTTTTTTTAAATGGACCGCTTCCATCAGCGCATTCATGGTGATACAAAACAAAACCTCTTAATTGTTTTGCTTCTTTGGTAAAAAATTTTAAATTCTTTTCGCCTGCGATACAATGCTTTTCACCACTTGCACCCTCACGTAGCATCCCATTTTCATAGTCTTCTTTATATTCATTTAATGCATTATCGTGAAGTAATGCTCCAACAGCAAGGTCTGCTATTTCCTCCTCACTCATTCCTGCTGCCCTTCCCATCTGAATACAAAGCCATGCAACACGTTTTGCATGGTGGTCAGTTACGCCCAATACCTCCTTTTCCACATGGTCTAACGCTTCTGATAATACCGTTAATAATTGATTTCTATCGATTTTCATAGCAACTTACTCTATCCTCTTATGTTTTATTCTATCTGTCCCATTTATCACTCAAAGCATTAATCTGGTCTGCAAATTTTCCTAAATCCTTATTTGCCATACCCTCACATCTGCGAATAACCGTAAGTAAACGTTCGCCTGCTGCAAGTAATCTTGCGAATACAGAATTTTTAACCTTCGTTGTCTTCTTTTCTACCAAAGCACGGCTTCCTGTCAATACCTGTTGTCCTGTAAGCAAGTCAAATCCATCACCGCTATATGGAGCATAGGCATTAAATTGTAATCCCTTTAAATGATTTGCAAAGCTTTCTGCCACAGCATCATCACCATGTACAACAAATACACGCTTTGGTTTTTCTTCAAAATGACTAATCCATTCTGTCAGCTTATTTTTATCTGCATGACCGCTTAAGCCTCGTAAATTTAAAATCTTTGCACGAACTTCCACTTCTTCACCGAACAATTTTACCTGTTTGACACCATTTAATAAGCTGTGTCCTAATGTACCAGGCACTTGGAATCCTACAAATAAAATAGTAGAATCTTTTCTCCACAAATTATGCTTTAAATGATGACGGACACGTCCCGCTTCACACATACCTGATGCAGAAAGGATTACTTTTGGCTTTTCGTCAAAGTTAATGGCCTTTGATTCATCACTGGTAATAGACATGCGAAGTCCCGGGAAGGTAATGGGGTTAATTCCCTGATGTACCAGTTCCAATGCTTCCTCATCAAAACAATCTTCTACATTTTTATTAAAAATAGAGGTTGCTTCTACAGCAAGGGGACTATCAATATATACTTCAAAATTTGGAAACTCCGGCAATAATTCTTCTGTCTTAATTCTGCGAAGGAAATAGAGCATTTCCTGTGTACGTCCTACAGAGAAAGCAGGAATGACTACATTTCCGCCTCGAATAAAAGTATCTCTCAGTACAGGCACCAGTTCCATTGCATAATCCGGTGCAATATCATGTGTTTTTTCACCATAAGTAGACTCCATAACTACATAATCTGCATCCTTAATATATTCCGGATTTTTAATCAACGGTTTATTTCCATGTCCTAAGTCACCAGAGAATACAATTTTTACTTCTTTGTCTTCTTCTGTCACCCATAATTCGATACTAGAAGAACCTAAAAGATGTCCCGCATCTACAAAACGTGCTTTCAACCCATCACATACTTGCACAATTTGATGATAATCACAAGAAATAAAATGCTGTAATACGCCCATTGCATCATTCATATCATAAAGCGGTACCACTTCAGGCTGACCGGAACGGCGTGCCTTTCTGTTCTTCCACTCTGCTTCAAACATCTGAATATGAGCACTATCCTTTAACATAATATTACACAACTGTGTCGTTGCAGTAGTTGCAAAAATCTGTCCGCGGAAACCATGATTGTATAAAAGCGGTAATAAACCCGAATGGTCAATATGTGCATGGGTAACAAAAACATAATCAATCGCTGCTGCATTAACCGGAATATCCTGATTTACATACAAATCAGGTCCCTGCTCCATACCACAGTCTACTAAGAGATTTTTATCTCCAAATGAAAGAAAATGACAGCTCCCTGTTACCTCGTGCGCAGCACCCAAAAATTCTAATAGCATAGGCAAACCTCCTTTTATCTATTGGTAATAATTCTATAACTATTCCGTACCTTCATAGTTACAGTATTTCATACTTTTTCGTTACTCCATTTCTTCCTATTACATAATTATTCAGCACTTTCATAATTATGATTATTCCCTAATACTATTATACTATGTTCACTCCAAGCGTACAATTTCTTTTTTCAATCGAAGCATAATCTTTTTTTCAAGACGTGAAATATAAGACTGAGAAATTCCAAGTAAGTCTGCCACTTCTTTTTGTGTCTTTTCCTCTCCATCCTTACTATTTAAACCATAGCGTAGTTCAATAATCATCCGTTCTCTTACAGTCAATCTTGAAATAGCTAGAAATAACAAATTTTTTTCAATATCTGTTTCCATATCCCGATAAATAATATCCTCATCTGTACCCAAAATATCCGATAAAAGCAGTTCATTCCCATCCCAGTCTACATTTAACGGTTCGTCAATGGAAACCTCCATTTTCGTCTTACTCGTTCTTCTTAAATGCATCAGAATTTCATTTTCAATACATCTGGAAGCATAGGTTGCCAGCTTGATATTTTTATTTGGATTAAAAGTATTAATTCCCTTGATTAATCCGATTGTACCAATGGAAATCAAATCCTCTACTCCAACCCCTGTATTATCAAATTTTTTGGCTATGTAAACAACCAATCTTAGATTGTGTTCAATCAATTTTTTCCGAAACTCCTCCGGAGCCGTACTGTTTAACATATAAATACAATGAGCTTCTTCATCTTCTTCTAACGGCGGCGGCAATACTTCTGTTCCACCAATATAATGCACTTCATTTTCCTCTCCTGCAAAAAGTTTTAAAATCCCCTGAAAAAAACCAAATCCTCTGTATTCAGGTATCATCAGCCTCATACGCCCTCTATCTCCCTTTCTAACATAGATGCCTGTAAGATTACATCATATTCTTTTCCATCAAGCAGTCCTGCCTCCGCTATGCCAAACACCGCTGGAATTACTTCCAATCGTTTCTTTCCCTGATAAATATACATTTTTTCTGCATTAAAAACAGAGAGTAATCCATTTTTATTTCCAAGAGAACAATAAGGTACGAAACGAACTGCATCTTCCTTTGGACAAAGCATTTCTTCCGCCACCTTTTTTTCCAGAATATTTACCGGTCTTTTAATATAAGGGTCTTGCAATAAATTTCCACTGTCCCAATACCCTTTTAGCTCCCATATTCTTCCATGATGTACGATATCGATTCGAAATATCTGTTCCATAATTAACTTTTTATGTGCAAAAACTCTACTTGCCATCGTTAAAAGAACCGCACTCATGACTGCTTTAAGCCAAAAAAAGCTTTCCGGGATGCCTAAGCTTGCCTCCCATTCCATCATTCCCCCTAAAAATAGAATGCATAAATAAATAAAAAACCAGTTTTCTAAAAATTCTTTTTTCTCTCTCCATCCAAAAGCAAATATCGTCATTATCGTATTCCATCCAAAATGTAATACAATCGCTCTGACTACCGAATTTCTAATACCAATATGTAAAAAAAGACTTCCTAAAGATGCCAAAACAGAAACAATGAAAAGTCTTCGCAGTCTTCTTTGACGTTTTAAAAAATAATTAACTCCTGTTAATGCGATGTAATCCATGCACAGATTTTGCAAAACAAAAACATCTGCATAAAATAAAAAAATTCTCCTCACCTCTTTTCTTAAATCTAATTATAAAAGAGGTAAGAAGAATTTTTTGTAAAAAGCTGTCGCTTATTTTTCATCATTAAACTATTTTCTCTTTAAGAAATCAGGGATTTTAATATCCATCTGCTGTACATTACTTGTTACTGGTCTTGGCTTCTGATAACCATTATTTGAAGTACCCTGCTGTGTCGCTGTATTGCCATATCCTGCATTACTATAACCCATGTTATTATAGCCCGTATTATTGTAAGCAGTATCATTGTTATTATAACCTGCGTTATTATTATATCCAGCATTATTATATGTTGGATTAGTATAAGCCATTGTATTTCCCTGTGTCTGCTGTGTTGTATTGCCCATTGTTCTTGCATTCTGATTTGTAGAAGTAAATCTTCCTGCATTCTGACCTAAGTTATCATTTCCTTTCATTGGCTGCTCAAGTCCTGTTGCAATAACAGTAATGGTTGCTTCATCTGTCATGGTATCATCAAACTTCGCACCAAAAATGATATTTGCTTCATCTCCTGCAAGGTCTTGCACATAGCTTGCTGCATCATTCGCATCCATAAGGGAAATATCACCTGAAATATTAATAATAACATGACTTGCCCCATTAATAGTTGTTTCTAATAATGGGCTGGCAACTGCTGCTTTTACTGCTTCAATTGCTTTATCATCCCCTTTTGCAGAACCGATACCGATATGAGCCATACCCTTGTCCTTCATAACGGTAGAAACATCGGCAAAGTCTAAGTTAATCAAGGCTGGAAGATTAATTAAATCTGTAATTCCCTGTACACTCTGCTGAAGTACTTCATCTGCTTTCTTTAAAGCATCCGGCATGGTTGTTCTTCTGTCAACGATTTCCAATAATTTATCATTCGGAATCACAATCAAGGTATCTACGCTTTCTTTTAAACGTTCAATACCTGAAATTGCATTTGTCATTCTCTGCTTTGCTTCAAAGCGGAACGGTTTGGTAACTACACCTACTGTTAAAATACCCTGCTCTTTTGCAAGCTTTGCTACAACCGGAGCTGCTCCTGTACCTGTACCGCCACCCATACC
>CAYMHX010000157.1:0-5947 GCA_964390325.1 uncultured Roseburia sp.
AACATCTCTATTTTACTCGTTTTTCTATCATTTTGCAAACAATATAAAAAAATTTCTAAAGTTTTAAATCCAGTGTTTCCGCAAAGCCCCTATTTCCCTACAATCTTCCCTGTATTGATGAAGTCATACGGAGTGGTCTGATAAACGTAGTAATTCAACCAATTCGCATATAAAATATTCCCATGTGACCTCCACTGTAACAACGGTTTTTTCGTTTCATCATCATTTGGATAATAATTCACTGGCAGTTCTATTGGAAGTCCTTTACTCTTATCTCTCTTATACTCTCCATCTAACGTCAAACGGTCATATTCCGGATGTCCCATGACAAAAATTTTTCTTCCTTCGTCTGCAATGGCAAGGAAAAATCCTGCTTCTTCTGACTCTGCCAAGATTGTTAATTCTTTAACAGTACGAATATCTTCAATACGCACTTCCGTATGTCTGGAATGTGGTGCCATAAAGCAGTCATCAAATCCTCTTACCAACGGTACCTTTCTGTTCATTACCTTATGCTCAAAAACACCAAACATTTTTCCATCTAATTTATGTTTCTGCAAACCATAATGATAATACATTCCCGCCTGCGCTCCCCAGCACAAATGCAGGGTGGAAGTTGCATGTGTCTTACTCCACTCAAAAATCTCTTTCATTTCTTCCCAGTAATCGACTTCTTCAAATTCCATCTGCTCCACTGGTGCTCCGGTAATAATCAAACCATCAAAATACTGTTCCTTAATATCTGCAAAACGTTCATAAAACTGATTTAAATGATTTCTTGATGTATTTTTCGATTCATGCGATGACACTGTCACAAATGTGACATCTACCTGTAATGGCGTATTTGACATCGAACGCAATAATTGCAGCTCTGTATCCTCTTTTAACGGCATTAAATTCAAAATCGCCACCTGAATTGGACGAATATCCTGATGTGTGGCACGATTTTCGTCCATCACAAAAATATTTTCCTTTTCTAAAATTTCCTTTGCAGGCAAATCATTTTGTGTTCTAATCGGCATAACCTTTCTCCTCCATTTACTTTATTACAGCTCACTTACTGATTTGTGACTCCTAACGTAACTATTCAGTGTATCATAGTTACAATACAAAAATCCATTAAAAATTGCTTCGCGATGGGATTTTTGTACACCTGAATCACTTTCTTTTGTTCAAAACAGCAAGTGTTTTGAACTACTCTGAATAGTTACCTCCTAACAATACTTTCAATTCTTCTTCACTTAATATGGTAATTCCTAATTCCTGTGCTTTTGTAAGCTTGCTTCCTGCAGCCTCTCCTGCCAAAACATAATCCGTCTTCTTAGAAACAGAACCCGATACTTTCCCGCCGTATTTTTCAATCAAAGCCTGTGCCTCTTTCCTTCCTAAAGTCGGCAATGTTCCTGTTACCACCACTGTTTTTCCACTGATGGCTGACTCTATTACTTCCTGTGTCGCAGTACTCATATTTACTCCTGCCTCTTTTAAACGGCAAATAATATCTTTATTTTCTTCCTTTAAGAAAAATCTGCGAATACATTCTGCACTCACTTCTCCGATGTCATTGACATCTTTTAATTCGTCTACTGATGCGTGGCTTAAAGTTTCAATATCCTTAAAATGCTTCATAATTGCCTTTGCCGCAGCTTTTCCCACATTTGGAATTCCAAAACCTGTTAAAAGTTTATATGCATCATTTTGTTTAGATTTTTCTATTGTATCAAGGAGCTTATCTGTATTTTTCTCTTTTCCGATAATACCCTTTTCTATCAATTCTTCCCGATAATTTTTCAAACTGTAAACATCGGCAATATCCTTAATATAACCACCTCTTACCAATTCTTCAATATAAACCGTGCCAAAGCCCTTAATATCCATCGCATCGCGGCCTACAAAATTGATAATATGCCGTTCTAACTGTGCAGGACAATTTGGTGACGTACATTTCATATCGGCATTATCTTTTTCACGTTCGGTTTTGGCTCCACAAACAGGACAAACCGTTGGAAGTACGAATTTTTTCCAGTCTGCCTGCCGTTTTTCCTTACGCACTTCCTTTATTTTCGGAATGATTTCTCCTGATTTATATACTACAATCGTATCACCAATTCCAATTTCTAAATCATCAATAAAATCCTGATTATGAAGTGTTGCCCTTGATACGGAAGTTCCACACAAACGTACAGGCTCAAATACTGCCGTCGGTGTAATGCGACCTGTTCTTCCTACCGAAAGCTCAATTTCTAATAATTTCGCTTCTTTTTCTTCTGGTGGATATTTATAAGCAACTGCCCAACGTGGTACTTTCGATGTTGCCCCCAACAATTCCCTATCTGCATAACGATTTATTTTTACGACTGCACCATCAATATCATAATCTAACTTTCCACGATTTTCACCGATTGCCGAAATTGCTTCCCATACTTCCTCTGCACTCTTACATAAGCGATAATCATCAATAATCGGGATTCCCTGTTTCTTTAAATATTCATACCCTTCTGTATGAGTCGCAAATTCCATTCCTCGTACCTGCTGAATATTAAAGACAAACATAGACAATTCTCTCTCTTTTGTTACGGCACTGTCTAGCTGTCTTAATGTTCCTGCTGCACAGTTTCTTGGATTTGCAAACATCTTTTTACCAAGCAATTCCTGTCTTTCATTCACTCGCTCAAACGCAGAATTTTTCATATATACTTCACCACGAACCTCCAAATATTCGGGTGCCTGTTTTAACTTCGTCTTTACATCCTTGATTACTTTGGCATTTGCCGTTACATCTTCCCCGAAATTAATTCCATCCCCACGGGTTTCTGCCATTACCAAACTTCCATTTTCATAACGCAAGGACATCGACAACCCGTCAATCTTATATTCTACAACAAATTCAGGGTCTATCAACTGTTGCTGCATTTCCTCTACAAAATGATATACATCTTCCTTAGAAAATACATCTTGCAAACTTAACATCGGTACATTATGTCTTACCAATACTCCAGCCTGCCTTTTTGCCGTACCGCCAACTTTTTGTGTCGGTGAATCCATAGTTAAAAGGTCCGGATTTTCTTTTTCTAATGTTTTCAATTCCTGCATCAGCATATCATACTCATAATCTGTAATTTCAGGGTTGTCCTGATTATAATAACGGTCATTATGATATTCTATTATTTTTTTTAATTCTAGGATACGTTCTTGTGATGTCATACTGTCCTCTCATTCCGAAATCTCACAAATTCTAAAAAAATACCTCGTAACTATTCAGTACCCTCATAGTTACCATACAAAAATTCATTAAAAATCGCTTCGCGATGAAATTTTTGTACTCCTGAATCACTTTCTTTTGTTCAAAACACTTTTATAATTACATTATTTCCTACTTTCAGATACAGTTGTATTAGAAGAATTTTTAATCAACTTTTGCAATGCTTCATATTCCTCAGCCGTCACTTCGCGATAAGTTCCTGCCTCTAGCTCACCCAGTTCAATATTCATAATTCTGGTACGAACTAATTTTTCCACGCGATAACCAAAATATTCACACATACGACGAATCTGACGGTTTAATCCCTGTGTTAAAATAATTTTAAACTGTTTTTTCCCTAGTTTTTTTACATGACATTTTCTTGTTGTTGTATTTAACTCCACCAAAGGAACACCGCCTGCAAGTCCTCGCAAAAAACTGTCTGTCACTGGTTTATTCACCGTCACAATATATTCTTTTTCATGCATATTTCCTGAACGCATCATTTTATTGACAATCTCTCCATTATTCGTCAATAACAACAAGCCTTCCGAATCTTTATCCAAACGTCCAATTGGATAAATACGTTTTGGATAATTGATATAATCAATGACATTATTTTTTTCCCGCTTTTCTGCCGTACACACAATTCCTACCGGTTTATGAAAAGCTAATAAAATCATTTCTTCCTCTTTCGCAACAATTTTTCCATTGAAACACACCGTCTGCCCCGGCATTACTTTTGAACCCATTTCAGCCGTCACACCGTCTATTGTCACATTTCCCGCTTCAACCTGTCTATCTGCTTCCCTTCGAGAACAAACCCCTGCTTCACTCAAAAATTTATTAATTCTTATACCGTTATTTTCCAAATTCTGCCACCTTCATTTTAATCTATGTTATATATGGTAAAAACGGAGACTCTAAAAAGTCTCCGTTTTATAATTATATCTACATACTTTTATCCTAATAATTTTGTATCATCAAAATCAACTTTCTTACTAAATTTTACTGCAATAAATCCGACCTGATATAACCGGTTTTACCACTCCACTCTACTTTTGTCCATCCTTCTTCATAGCTCATAACAACCGTTACTTTTTCTCCTTTATACAGAGTATCTACTACATCCGTCTCTGTACTCTTTCCTTCACGAACCTTTGTAGCTTCTGTAAGTGTAATTACTGTTCCTTCTGCAAAAGAAACAACATCCGATTCTGGCTGTGATACTTCAGATGACTGTGTCTGCGTATCAGAATTTTCCGTATTTGAATCTTCTATGTTTTCTGTATTTAGAACTTCATTGTCAGCAACTTCCGTATTTGAAATTTCTGTTTCAGTATTCTCTGTCTCTACTGCTTCACTATTAGCTTCTGCTTGAATCACACCCTCCATCCATTCTGCAACTGCGGTTGGAATCGTTTCATTTACCATGATACTTAAATTTACATCGGTTTCAATCGCCGTCTGGTACTTCTCTGCTATCTCATCTACAAGCTCATTTACATCTTCCTGTAATTCATGTTCATTGATTAAATTATGTATTTCTGCATTTAATGGATTTTCCTTATTCTCCATATTATACTGACCATAAGTATTATCAATATAAAGCGTTCCATCCTCTCTGGTCGAAACATAAAAGAAGTCCAATCCAGGTGCTGCTGTTTCAACTCCTTCAAATTTCATTTCCAAATAAACATTTACCAAATAAGAACCTGACTTCAACCCCGATTTGGTATAATATACCATATTTTGATAACTTTCCACATATTGACTTAATATTTCCATATAAGCAAGTTCGTGATTAGAAAACGGCTCTGCCAAAGTCTGTAATGTCGCAAAATCACCTGCTGCATAAGCAGTATAATACTGCTCAATTAATGCCATTACTTCCGGATAGGCATCTACCTGAAATAATTCCACTCCATCTTCAGAACGTGGAACTCCTGTTTCCTCACCTTTTTTATTGGATGTACATCCTGCTGTTATAAATAAACACATACAAAGAACTGCTGTCATCATATATTTTTCAGCTTTTCTTCTGCTTTCCATTCTTTTTTTATCTTTTGTAACTTTCATATCTTTATCCTTCAATGTCTTCCTGACATATTCCTCTCAAAAAAATTATGCGACTGGCGGGAATCGAACCCACATTACAGGAGTCGGAGTCCTGCGTTCTATCCATTAGACTACAATCGCATATTTGTACACTATATTTATATGATTTATGAAAAACCAAATCAATATATACTTTAGCACAAATTTATTTTTCTGTCAATTATATAATATCTAATAATTCTCTGCCCGTAACTGAAAATAGCTCTGTGGGTGATTACATATAGGACAATTTTTCGGTGCCTTTTTTCCAATTACAATATGCCCACATTTGATACACTGCCATACACATTCGCCATCCTTAGAAAATACCACTCCATCTTCTATATTATGAAGCAGTCTGCGAAACCGTTCCTCATGCTGTTTTTCAATTGCAGCCACTCCTTCAAATAATCTTGCAATCTCATCAAACCCTTCTTCTTTCGCTTCTTTTGCAAATCCAGCATACATATCTGCCCATTCAAAATGCTCTCCCGAAGCTGCATCTTTTAAATTAATCTCAGTTTTTTGAATTTCACCGCCATGTAATAATTGAAACCAAATTTTTGCATGCACCCTTTCATTTCCCGCTGTTTCTTCAAACAAATTTCC
>CAYMHX010000158.1:0-5933 GCA_964390325.1 uncultured Roseburia sp.
TGAATAAATTAGATAGGAATATGGAAACTCTGGCGTTATGTATTTTTGAAGCGGTAGTAGGTGTTTTGTTACTGATTAATCCGATTGGATTTACATCTGTGGTTATTCTTGGAACAGGGGCAGTATTAACGGTTTTAGGTGTCATGAGCATTGTAGATTATTTTCGCATGAATCCGGATGAGGCGGCAAAAGAAAATGGTCTGACAAAAGGACTGCTCTTTGTTATTGCCGGATTGTTCTGCATGATAAATCCAAAGTGGTTTATTACGACCTTTCCGATTTTTACCGTATTTTATGGTGTAATTATATTGGTTTCCGGTATCAGCAAAGTTCAGTGGTCGGTAGATATGTTCCGGAAAAAACAGAAATACTGGTATGTGGCAATGATTGGAGCAGTGTTATCGTTGCTGTTTGCAGTTCTTATTTTGACAGATCCGTTTACATCAACGGCAGTGCTTTGGACATTTATTGCAGTATCGCTGATTATAGAGGCAGTTGTGGATATCTTGACATTTATTTTTAGCCGCAAATAGCTGAAGTATATGTATATTTTTTACGGATTGGTTTTATGAAAAACTGCTTTCTTTGATTGGAGAAGTAATGATTGAAAAATCACTTCGTGATGAGATTTTTGCACACTTAAATCACTTTCTTTTGGTTAAAACAGCAAGTCTTTTAACCTGCTCTGAATAGTTACATAATTTTTTACAAATAAGAAAAGCGTGTCAAAAATCAATGTTACTCGATTATATCGTAAAACTTTCATTTAAAATTAATTCTGAAGAACATTCATAATGAACAACAGAATCTTGTTTTTCTTCAGCAAGATTGAGTGCAATAGAAAAACATTCCATTGCAATAGATTCCGTTGGAGTTGCGATTAAAGAAAGTGCCGGAATATAGTTTTTAAGATGAGAAATTTCTTCTGCACCGCCAAAACAAAGCAATTCTGCATCTCGGGTAAAAATAAAATGATTTCTTGCGAGAAATGGGATTGCTCCGAAGGCTAATACCGTATTTAGCGTTATGACCAGTTCCGGCTTTTCCTCTTGATTTAAAATTTGTCTGGCGGCAATAGCACCTCCCTGCAGGGAACTCTCTGTGGAAATACAGCAGTCAGTAGATAATTCCATTCCAAAGTTATGAAATTGTTCAAATAACAGACGTAACGTTTCATTTTCTAAGGTATTATCACCGGAACCGGTGATAATAGTAATACGACGATAGTTTTTTGCAGAAATAATTCTTATTGCCTGAGCGATGGAATCATTTAAATAACAGTTTACAGAAGAAAAATGCTGGCTTGTGCCATTAAAAAGAACAATGGGCAGAGTATCCGGCAATTCTTCCAGTTCATGCAAATCAGAGTCTGTTTCTGTAAATAGGATGGCAGCATTATATTCAGAAGGTGACATTTGACGAAGGCATTTTGAAAGAGAACCGCGTTCATAAAGGCATAAAAGTACATGATATGTTTTTTGGCTCTTTTTCATATGTTTTTGAATACTGGAAGTGATAACATTCATGTCTGCCATGGCATAGCCAGCCGGGACAAAAAGTGCGATTGTCAATTGTCTTTTTCTATCAATACCGGATGTGTTTAACTGATAACCGAGATCTCTTGCCGCCTGAAGTACTTTTTTTGCTGTTTTATCAGCTACCTTATGTTCTTTTGCAGTTCCGTTTAATACAAAACTTACAGTTGATACAGATACACCTGCAAGTTTTGCAACGTCTTTCATAATTGCCATATATCCAATGCTCCTTCAAATTTAATATTATTATGCAATAGTTAAGTAAAAAAAGTCAATTAGCTATTAAAGAAATTTTAATTAAAATTAAAAGTTTAATTGACGGGATAAGAGTATAGGCATATAATGTTATCTGTGGTTAGATAAAACTAACTAAAGATATATATAACTATCAAATGGAAATGTAAGGAGAAGCGTATGAAATTTAAAAAAATTACAGTACTTTTAATGGCATCCATGATGGTGTTTGCTGCAGCATGCGGACAGACAGCACAGGAAAATGATGCAGAAAGTACGAACCAAAATGCAGCAGAATCAATTGATGAAACAGAAAATACAACACAGGATACAGCAGAATATCCGATTGTAATTGAACATGCATATGGTGAAACAGTGATTGAAGAAAAACCTGAAAATATCGTTACAATTGGCTGGGGAAATCAGGATGTGCCGCTAGCATTAGGCGTTGTGCCGACCGGTGTATCCATGGCAAATTTCGGACCGATTAATGAAGATGGATTATTACCTTGGACGGCAGCAAAATTTACAGAACTGGGTGTGGATTCACCAAATGTATTCAGCGATGTGGATGGCTGGGATTATGAGGCAATTAGTAATGCAAATCCGGATGTGATACTTGCTGCATATTCTGGTTTTTCACAGGAAGAATATGATATGTTAAGTAAAATTGCACCGGTTGTTGCGTATCCGGAAACAGCATGGTCAACAGACTGGCGTGAAATGACAATTACAAATGCCAAGGCTATGGGAATGGAAGAAGAAGGAAAGCAGCTTGTTACAGAAGCAGAAGTACTTATTGAACAAAAACTGAAAGAATATCCGGATATTGAAGGAAAAACAGCAGCATTTGCATGGATGAGTGCCGATGATTTGAGTGTTTTCTATATTTATCTGACAAAAGACCCTCGTGCAGATTTCTTATTGGATTTAGGTCTTAAATTTCCTGAAAGTGTAACAGCAATGGTAGAAGATGAGAGTGCATTTTCTGTAACAGTAAGTTCAGAATTCGCGAATCAGTTGTCTGATATAGATATTTTAATTACGTATGGTGACGAAAATTTATTAACTGCTTTACAGGCAGACCCACTATTTGCTGAAATCCCGGCTGTACAGAATGGAGCAGTTCTTCTTTTAGATGCAAGTAAAGAATTATCTGCAGCGTCAACACCAAGTATTCTTTCTATTCCTGCTAGTATCGATGAATATTTAGGTCTTCTTCAGGAAGCTGCTGTAAAGGGAAATGAATAAGAAAAAAATAGTAGTAATAGGATGCTTAGGGCTGGCAATGTTAGCCCTAAGTGTTTTTCTGTCTGTGGCTTTAGGCTCGCGCACAATTTCTTTTTCAGAAGTGTTAAAAACATTATCTGATAATAGTTATGAGAGTTTTGAAGCAAACGTAGTACGGGCAAGAATTCCCAGAACAGTGTTTGGTGTGCTGGCAGGAGCAGCCTTGGGAGTATCAGGCGTATTAATGCAGGCAATTACAAGGAATCCCATTGCAGACCCAAGCATTTTAGGAGTTAATACGGGAGCATCGCTTATGGTAGTAATAGGAATGGCATTTTTTCATATTTCTGCCGGAGTAGAATATGTAGTTCTTTCTTTTATAGGCGGTATTATTACAGCGATGTTTGTATATGGGATTGCATCTTTGGGATATGGAGGAGTGACTCCTATTAAGTTAGCACTGTCAGGTGCTGCCACAAGTACAGCATTAGGGTCTTTAGTAAGTGTTATTATGATGCCGAATGACAGAGTTATGGAGCAGTTTCGATTTTGGCAGGTAGGAAGTGTGGGCGGTACGAGTTGGGAAGATATAAAAATTGTACTGCCTTTTATAGCAATAGGAATTTTTGTGGCTTTTGCTATCGCTTCGGCATTGAATACCATGGCATTAGGAGATGAAATGGCAACAGGACTTGGAGTGAATGTAAAGCTTGTCAGAGGGATAGCTGCAATAGCCGGGGTTCTGCTTTGTTCTACAGTGACAGCATTTGCAGGTCCTATAGGTTTTGTTGGATTAATGATTCCTCATTTGATGAAATTGTTAGTTGGACCGGATTACCGATATTTAATTCCGGTATCCATTTTGGGTGGAAGTAGTCTGTTGGTGATTTCAGATGTGATTGGACGTGTGGCAGGAAGTCCGGGTGAATTAGAAGTTGGTGTTGTAACTGCTGTTATTGGAGCACCTGTTTTTGTGGGGATTGTAAGGAAAGCTAAGGTAGGAAAAGCATGATAGAAAAATTAAATCAGAAAAAGATAATACGAGAATGTATGGTTGCAGGTATTCTTATTATCATATTGGCAGGGCTTGTATTGCTTACACTATTCCATGACGGAAGACCTTCGGATTTTATTTTATATACATTGCGTATTCCAAGAGTCAGCATGGGAATTCTGGCAGGGATTGCATTTGGACTTGCAGGCAATACGTTTCAAAGTTTATTAAGAAATTCTTTAGCGAGTCCTGATATTATAGGCGTAACTTCCGGTGCCAGTACAGCAGCAGTATTTTGTATCTTGATATTAGGTTTGAGTGGACAGATTGTTTCCTGGATAGCAGTAGCAGCAGGGCTTTTTGTAGCAGCAGGAATTTATTTATTGAGTATGGGAAAGGGTTATGCTAATGCAAAAATGATTCTTGTGGGAATTGGAGCACAGGCGTTTTTGCAGGCTTTGATTAATTGGATATTATTAAAAGGAGCAGAATTTGATGTTCCGACAGCACTTCGATGGCTGAGTGGGAGTCTGAATAACGCACAGCCGGAACATGTACCGCGTCTTTTGATAGTAACGGTTTTTGCAGGCAGTATGATTTTATATTTAAATACACATATACAGATGCTGGCGATGGGCGAAGAATATGCTGTTTCTCTGGGAGTAGAAACTCGAAAAGTTTATATAATTTCTATCGTATGTGCCGTGTTATTAGTATCCTTTGCAACGGCAAGTACAGGTCCGATTGCATCGGTAGCATTCTTGTCAGGTCCGATAGCTTCAAGGTTAGTAGGGAGAGGACGAAATTATATGCTGTCGGCAGGGCTTGTTGGTGCAGTTCTTGTTTTGGGAGCAGATTTCGCAGGACAGAATTTTTGGAATGTAAGATATCCGGTAGGTGTAATCACTGGTTTGCTGGGAGCACCTTACTTAGTGTATTTACTTGTTGATATGAATCGAAAGGATGATTAAAAGAAATGAATCAACATAGATTAGTAGTAGAAAATTTGAAAGTTGGTTATGGTGAAAAGGTTATAATTGAAAATCTGAATTTAGCGATTCCTTCCAATAAAATAAGTGTTGTACTAGGTGCAAACGGCTGTGGTAAATCAACATTTTTGAAATCTGTTTCCAGATTACTGAAGCCGATTAGTGGAAATATTATTTTGGATGATAAGAAAATAGACGAATATTCATCGAAAGAATTTGCACAGGTATTAGGTTTGCTTCCACAGTCTCCGATTGTACCGGAAGGGATAACAGTTGCGGATTTGGTAACAAGGGGAAGATATCCATATCGTAAGTTTATGAAAAATCTTACAAAAGAAGATTATAGAGCAATCGAAGAAGCATTAGAACTTATGGGAATTACAGATTTGGCGGACAGGTGTGTGGAAGAATTATCAGGTGGTCAAAGGCAGAGGGTATGGATAGCACTTTCATTGGCACAGGATACGGATATTTTATTATTAGATGAGCCTACTACATTTTTGGATATTGCATATCAGGTGGACATATTGGATTTACTTACAGAGTTAAATCAGAAAAAAGGTACGACAGTGGTAATGATTTTACATGATGTCAATTTATCAGCGAGATATGCAGATTATATTTTTGCAATGAATAATGGAAAGCTTATAAAAGAAGGTCTGCCGAAAGAAGTAATCACTCCAGCACTTATGAGAGAAGTATATGGCTTGGAGTGTATTGTAGCAGAAGACCCACTTTCAGGTGCACCGTATGTAATTCCTAAGAGCAGATTGGAGAATTGACTTTCATAAAACAAAGAGTTAAAATGTCGGATAAAGTGCATTTGGCAATTTTTATGCTAAATGCGCTTTTTTAGATATATGGTTAATTGTTTAATATGGTATAATATATAAAAAAGATAGAATGGAGGAATGGATTATGCATGGACCAGGAGGACACGGAGGACCAGGA
>CAYMHX010000159.1:0-5884 GCA_964390325.1 uncultured Roseburia sp.
ACAAAAGAAACAAAGGACGTTTTACTTGGAAAATATGGTCAGACTGTAAAACCATTCAATCCGGAAGTAGTAGACAAAGTTCTTGGCGAAGATAAAAAGAATGCTATCACATGCAGATATGCAGACTTACTTGAGCCTGAATTAGACAAGCTTGAAGCAGAAATGAAGCAGTACAAACAGCAGGATGAAGATGTATTATCTTACGCTTTATTCCCACAGGTAGCACTTGACTTCTTCAAATATCGTGAAGCTCAGCAGAAAAAGGTAGATGTAACTGTTGCAGATACAAAGAACGGAGCATATCCGGTATAATTTTTAAATAAAATATAAAATGCACTTATAAATCAAATAAGATTTATAAGTGCATTTTTAGTATCTTTTTGTAAAAGATTGCATTTTTCACATTTGTTTTGTACAATGTAACTATCATATTAACAGGAGAAGAAATTTATGAAAAAGTACATTAAGAGAAAACAATTAACAAGGGAACAGTATACGATGGCAAATGGGACAATGGCAATTATTTTAGCAGTTTGTCATTTATTGTATGTAGGGGTAGAGTTTATTAATAACGGATTATCAGATGCAGGTGTTATAGGACGATGTGCATTGTATATTGCTCTGGCAGTTTTAAATCTTGGTGTAGTGAGGGTAAAAGGGGATAAAAAGCTATGTATGTTCTTCTTAGCTTTTTCTTATTTGATAGCATATACCACATTGGTTTTTACAAATGGTGTAGTGACTATGGTATTGGCATTTCCGGCATTGATTGGTTTTATGTTGTATTTGAATACATTATTAGTGGGTATTGGTTGTATTTTAACTTTTATTATTTGTATTATGAAGTGTCTGATGATACAGGCTGGCGGTGATACAGTATTATTTGGATATGCAAATTTAATTACGATTAGTTTTGCAATTGCAATATTTGGTTCTTATAAAGCAATTATGATTTTATATCGTTTTAGTGAGCAGGATAGAGAGGTAATTGAAAAAGAGGCAGCTCATAGAGCAGAAGTAGCGGATATTGTAGCAAGTATTGTAGGAAAGTTAGATGCAGATTTCCATGAGGTTGTCGAAAGTTTAGAAGAAATTAATGATTCTATGAGTTCTGCAGATGAGGCAATGAATGGAATTGCAGGAAGTTCGGAAAGTACGGCTGAGGCAGTCAATTGTCAGGCAGATATGACAAGTCAGATTCAGCAGCGTTTGAAAGCAACAAATGAGCTTGCGGCAGGTGCAAAAGATACAACAGATAAACTAAATGTTGTGGTAACAGATGGTAAGAAGCTGGCAGATGATTTACAGAAACAGTCTGATTTAGTAGACCAAAATGTAACAAAGATTTCTGATACGGTACAGGTATTGGTAGAAAATGTACAGAAGGTATCAGGAATTACAGATTCTATTTTAAATATTTCTTCACAGACTAATTTACTTGCCCTAAATGCAAGCATTGAAGCAGCTCGTGCAGGAGAAGCTGGAAAAGGATTTGCAGTAGTAGCAGATGAAATCCGAAAATTGGCAGAAGAAACAAAGGTTTCAACCGAAAAAATTACAGAAATTATTAACCAATTGACAAATGTAACAAATGAAACAAGAGCGGGAATTGAAGAATCAGTATCTGTGATTGATGTACAGCGTAAGCATGTGAAAGAAGTAAATAAGAGTTTTATAAAAGTAGAAGAAGGTATGCTTGCACTTCGTACAGATGTCATACATATGACGCAAGAAGTAGAATCCGTATTAGATGCAAACAAAGAGATTGTAGATAGTATTTCCTTACTTTCAGCGGCTTCAGAAGAAGTATCAGCAGGTACACAGACCTGTAAGTCTACGATTGATAATGCATTTGAGAGTTTAGGAGTATTTTCACAGACAGTAAACGGAGCATTTGGACAGCTTCAGTCATTAAAAGAAGCAACGGAAATGTAAAAAAAGGGTAACTATTCAGAGCAGGTCAAAACACTTGTTGTTTTGACCAAAAGAACATGATTCAGGAGTGCAAAAATTCCATTGCGAAGCAATTTTTAATGAATTTTTGCATCGTAATTATGAAGGTACTGAATAATTACAAAAAAGGGATATAAAAATTGCGAAAGGGTACACGAAGAAAGACGGTGAAATGTAACAAGTGTACTCTTTTAAATTGCATAAAATGCGAAAGGAATTGACTGGATATAACTATATTAGATATAATAGTAGAAAAGTGGATAAAAAGTACCAAATAAGAAAAATGTAAAGATTTTACTACTGGAGATAAGAGTATGAAATCGTTACAAGATACTACGATTTGATACAGAAGGAGAGCAGTATGGGAAAGTACATTAAGAGAAAACAATTAACACCAGAACAATTTAAAATGGCGAACAAAACGATGTCGATTATATTAGCAGTTTGTTATCTGCTGTATATTACAGTTGAGAGTTCAAAAGTGGCAGAACGGCCGCATAGTTATTTTAGAATTGCCATTTATGTTCTTATTACGATTGGAAATATTATTTTAGTAAAACTAAAAGGTGATAAAAAAGTAGCAATGCTGTTTATGGCAGTGTCATTTTTGGTGGCATATTTATTTTTGGTTATGAATAATGGTGTGATATGTATGGTTTTAGCATTTCCTGCGTTAATAGGATTTATGCTTTATCTAAATTCTGTATTGATTAGTGCAGGCTGTATTAGTGTATTTATTATTTGTGCATTAAAATGTTTTATTTGTAAAAGTATGGGTGATATCACAGCTTATAATTATGGGAACTTAATTACGATGAGTTTTGTAGTCTGCATTTATGGTTCTTATATGGCAATTCGTATTTTATATGAATTTAGTGAACAGGATAGGGAAGTAATTGTAAAAGAAGCTGCACATAGGGCAGAGGTTGCAAATATCGTAAATGGTATTGTAGGGGAATTAGATTTAGACTTTAGAAGTATTGTAGATAGTTTAGATGGTATTAATGATGGAATGCGTTTTGCTGGAACAGCAATAGATGGTATTGCAGGAAGTTCAGAGAGTACGGCAGAGGCGGTTAATCATCAGGTAGATATGACAAGTCAAATTCAAGAACGTTTAGAAGCTACAAATGAACTGGCGATGGGTGCAAGAACTACTACAGAAAAATTAAAAGATGTTGTAGAGGATGGAAAAAAACTAGCAGATGATTTACAAAAACAATCTAATTTAGTAGACCAAAATGTAACAAAAATTTCACAAACGGTACAGTCTTTGGTTGGCAATGTACAAAAAGTGTCAGGAATTACCGATTCTATTTTAAATATTTCTTCACAGACCAATTTACTTGCCCTAAATGCAAGTATTGAAGCAGCACGAGCTGGTGAAGCAGGCAGAGGCTTTGCAGTAGTAGCGGATGAAATCCGAAAAATGGCAGATGAAACAAAGGTTTCTACTGAAAAAATTACAGAAATTATTAATGAGCTAACAGCGGTAACAAATGAAACACAGGAAGAAATTGAAGAATCCGTAGAAGTAATCAATGTTCAGCGAAAGCATGTAGAATCTGTAAATGAGAGTTTTTCAAAAGTCGAAAAAGGTATGTTGGAATTAAAAGAAGATGTAACAGCTATGAGTAAAGAGGTAGAAACTGTATTAAATGCAAACAGAGAAATTGTAGACAGTATATCATTACTTTCGGCTGCTTCCGAAGAAGTATCGGCAAGTGCATCAACTTGTAAATCAACAATTGACAGTGCGTATGATAATTTAAGTGAATTTTCAGTAACTGTAGACGGTACATTTGAACAGCTTCAGGCTTTAAAAGAAGCGGCAGCAACGGAATAAGAGGAAAATATGAGTAAGGTAATTGTAGTAGGAGGCGGACCGGCGGGAATGATGGCGGCTTTAGCAGCGGCAGAAAACGGTCATGAGGTCTTGCTTTTAGAAAAGAATGAAAAGCTTGGAAAAAAGCTCTTTATTACAGGAAAAGGGCGGTGTAATATTACAAATTCAGGAGATATGGAAAATCTTTTTGCAAATGTTATGACAAATTCCAAGTTTTTGTATAGTGCATTTTATGGATATGACAATCAAAAGGTAATCGATTTTTTTGAGAAAGAAGGATTGGCTTTAAAAAATGAGAGGGGAAACCGTATTTTCCCTGTATCAGACCATTCTTCGGATGTTATCAATACCTTACAAAAAGCATTACAAAAAGCAGGTGTTGAGATAAAGCTTTATACAGAAGTAGATAAAATTTTGTGCGTAGAACGTGAAAATTTGGCAAAATTAGACCCAAAAGAGCCACAATGCATAATAAAAGGCATTGAATTAAAAAGTGGTCTTGTAGAGGGTAAAAAGACCGTTTTAACAGATGCTGTTGTTGTTGCGACAGGAGGTTTTTCTTATCAGTCGACAGGCTCTACGGGAGATGGGTATCGTTTTGCAAAAGAAATGGGGCATACTGTAACTGAAATTTATCCGTCTTTAGTTCCGTTTCATGCGAAAGAAGATTATGTAAAAGAAATGCAGGGGCTTGCGTTAAAGAATGTAACAGTGCGTATTTACAGTGGTAAGAAAAAGCTGTATGAAGACTTTGGAGAGATGTTATTTACCCACTTTGGAGTCAGTGGACCGTTAATTTTGTCAGCAAGTGCGATGATTGCTCCAAAGTTTACAGGAAAAGAATTACAGATGGAAATTGATTTAAAGCCTGCTTTGGATGCAGAGCAGTTGGATAAACGGATTTTAAAGGATTTTGAAGAAGTAAAGAACAAACAATTTAAAAATTCTATCGGAAAACTGTTTCCGGCAAAAATGATACCTGTTATATTAGAATTATCAGGAATTGACCCGGATAAAAAGGTAAATGAAATTACAAGAGAAGAACGAGCTTCCTTTGTGAAGCTGATAAAGGCATTTCCTGTAACCTTAAATGGATTACGGGATTTTAAAGAGGCCATTATTACCAAGGGCGGTGTAAAGGTAAAAGAGATAAATCCATCCACAATGGAATCTAAAAAGGTGAAAAATCTTTATTTTTGTGGAGAAGTGCTGGACTTAGACGCATTAACAGGAGGTTATAATTTACAGATTGCGTGGTCTACGGGGCATTTAGCAGGGGGTTCGATAGAGTAAAGACAATAGAAAACAGGAGAGAAGATTTCGGAATGAGAGGTAAATATGGGAATGAATATTGCGATTGATGGACCGGCAGGTGCAGGAAAAAGTACGATTGCGAAAAGATTAGCAAAGGAATTAGGTTTTATTTATATTGATACAGGTGCAATGTATCGTGCAATGGGCTATTATTTTGCCGTAAATATGGGAGTTGACTTAGATAATGCCGAAGAAGTGGCAGCAGCTTGTTCGCAGGTAGAAGTAACGATTGCTTATGAAAATGGAGAACAGCAGGTTTATGTAAATGGAGAAAATTTAAGCGGTGTCATTCGTACCGAACGTGGTGGTGAAATGGCTTCTAAGGTAAGTGTTTATCCGGTTGTTCGTACCAAATTAGTGGAATCGCAGCAGAAATTGGCACAAAATGCGGATGTTATCATGGATGGGAGAGATATTGGAACGGTTGTACTTCCAAATGCACAGGTAAAAATCTTTTTGACAGCCAGTTCCTTAACAAGAGCAAAACGCCGTTATGAAGAATTGACAGAGAAGGGAATGGAATGTGACTTGGCTGAAATTGAGAAAGATATCATTGAAAGAGATTATCGTGATATGAACAGAGAAACTTCTCCATTAAAACAGGCAGACGATGCAGTTTTAGTAGATACCTCGGAATTAAATATTGATGAGGTAGTAGATGAAATTCGCAAAATTTATGAAGACAAGATGGAAATAATTACTTGTAAGTAATGCTTTTTATACAGATTTTGTGAAAAACATCACATATATATAGGCGGTGATTGAAAATCA
>CAYMHX010000160.1:0-5875 GCA_964390325.1 uncultured Roseburia sp.
ATAGCGAAATAGCATGATTCAGGTGTGAATACTGTCCGATGGACAGCTTAGACTCTTTTTGCGTAGCAAAACTTTAAATGAGTCTGCGAATCGTTACTGTTTATAGTGTCATTAGTAGCACAAAAGAGAGGAGTATAAAATTTGAATTTTTATTCGATACAATTCGTTACATTTTTAACAATAACAGTGGTATGTTATTATACTATTTTTAGAAAAAAACAATGGCTCTGTCTGCTTATGGCAAGTATGGTGTTTTATTACTGGACAGGTGTTGAGAATTTCTTGTTTTTATTTTTGACAGGAGTTACCACTTGGGCAGGTGCAAAATATATCGGTGGTTATTCTGAGAAAATGCGTCAGCTAAAAAAAGATAAAACACTGGAAAAGGAAGAAAAAAAGAAGCAGAAAGCCTATTTTCAGAAAAAACGCCAGGTGATGATGTGGAGCGTTTTATTGACTAATTTCGGGGTTTTGGGACTGGTAAAGTATTTAAGACCAATTTTAGAAGGACTTGGGTTTAGCGGGCAGCAGGAGGTGTTAGGACTGGTATTACCGCTTGGTATTTCGTTTTATACCTTTCAGTCTATTGGTTATTTATTGGATATTTATAATGAAAAATATGAGTATGAGAAAAGTTTTGCAAAATATCTGCTCTTTGTTTCTTATTTTCCACAGATGATACAAGGACCGATTAACCGTTATAATGAGATGGGTGAACAATTTGCAAAGGAATATACTTGGGAGGAAGAACCTTTTACCAAAGGGATTTATAAGATTGTTTATGGATTATTGAAAAAATATGCGATTGCCAATATTTTTGCTGTTGCAATTGCGAATATTTTTGATACGCCTGCAAGGGACTTCTCTGGAGCAATGGCCTTGTTTGGCATTTTGTTGTATTCAGCACAGCAGTATGCGGACTTTTCGGGCGGTATCGATATGGTATTAGGTGTGTCGGAATTATTCGGTATCAAAATGGCAGACAATTTCCGTCAGCCGTATTTTTCTACTTCCTTAGCTGATTTTTGGAGAAGATGGCATATGTCTTTGGGACATTGGATGAGAGATTATCTGTTTTATCCGTTTGCACTCACAAAGCCGATGAAAAATTTTGGGAAATGGGCAAATAAAAGATTAGGAAAACACTTTGGGCGTGTGCTTCCTGCGGCAATTGGAAATATTGTGGTATTTTTAGTGGTTGGTATCTGGCATGGAGCGCAGTGGAATTATGTGTTATGGGGCTTATACAATGGTCTTGTGATTGCACTTAGTGACATTTTAGGACCTGTTTATGATAAAATGGCAGAAGCATTGCATATCAATCGAAAAGCAAAATGGTATCATATTTTTTCGATTATCAGAACCTTTATTGTGGTAAATATTGGCTGGTATTTTGATAGGATTGCAGATATTGAATTTGCATTTTATAATTTAAAGAAGACCTTTCTTGATTTTAATGCGGGAGCGTTTGCATCGGAATATGCGATTATTTTTGACGGTGCAAAAGAACATGCTGTTCCGCTTGCAATTTTAGGTTGTGTTATTGTATTTTGTATTAGTGTAATGAAGGAAAATAATATCGATGTACGAAATCTACTTTATAAAAGTCCGACTGTGATACGTTGGAGTGTTTATTTGTTTTTGATGGTATTTATTTTATTCTCATGTACACGAATTGGGGAAACCGGAGGATTCATGTATGCGAATTTTTAAGTATATGCGTTTTTTACTGGCTGCCTTTGCCTTTCATTTGGTACTGTCCTTTTTGCTTACAACACCGACAAAAAGTGCGAGTGATTTGATGTGGGAAGGCTATTATGAACAGGAAAATTTAGATACGCTTTTTGTGGGGTCTTCTCTTTGTAAGGTGAGTTTTAATCCATTGATTTTTGATGAGCGTTTAGGCACAAATTCTTATAATATGGGAACTCCTTCGCAGGCAATGTCGCAGACACTTCGTTCTGTAGAGATTGCGTTAAAGGAGCATGATATTAAGACCATTATTTTTGGAATGTCTTATTCTTCTTTTAAGCATGAGCCTGTGGGTGAAGCAGAACTGACCTTTGAAAAGGCGAGAGTAACGCAGCGTGGTGGAATCCAAAGCATTTTTGATACGATTGCTTATTTATATTCAGAAGATGTCAGAACGGAAGAAAAATCCATTAATTTCCTGTTTCCGTGGCTGTATAACCGAAGTGAAATCTCACTTGAGATGATAAAACAGAATGTAAGTATGAAATTACAGGGAAAAAGCGGCAGCAGTGACGACCCGTTGTTAGATAATGCACCATTTTATAAAGGCTATCAGAATGCGACAACAGCGGTGGTAAACTATGATAACCGATGGGTGGAAAACAGTTATTGGCACTATGATGCAGAGTTTGATGAGGATATGATTGCCGAGTTGGAAGAATTGATGCAGTTATGTCAGCAAAAAGGAGTAGAGTTAATCATTGTGAATACACCAAGACCTTCTTTTGATACCATTGTCTGCTATGAATAT
The DNA here is from genome assembly GCA_964390325.1 of uncultured Roseburia sp. GTDB lineage: Bacteria > Bacillota > Clostridia > Lachnospirales > Lachnospiraceae > Roseburia. The sequence goes on from CAYMHX010000160.1 coordinate 2,504, forward strand.
TTTGAGGACAATGAAAGAGAATTTACAGAACTTTGTGAAAAATATAACGTAGATTATTATGATTTTAATTTGGCAAAACAGGAAGCATTTCAATCACAGCCTGATTATTACAGCGACCATGAGCATTTAAATGAAGTTGGTGCAACGGCATTTGCGAATAGTTTATGTGATTTATTAATTCGTAGGGAAAATGGTGAGAATGTGGCGGCAGATTTTATGACATACGAGGAATTTTTAGAGATTTACAGTTTCTGGTTTGGAGAGTGGAAGAATCTTGTGGAAAATCAGTAAATGTATGAAATAATTTTTTGGAAGATTTATAACTATGGAGTATGGAATCGTTTGTGTGATTTATTACTTCGCAAAGAAAATGGTGAAGATGTTATTTTAGAGTTTATGACATTAGACGAGTTTTTAGAAAGTTACAATCTTTGGTTTGAAGAATTATTATTGCTAGAAAGGAAAAGAAAGAATGAAAAATAATGTATTGGATTTATTAGAAAATTCAGCCAAATTATATCCGGAAAGATTGGCATTTGGAGATGTAGAACGAGATATTACTTTTGAAGAATTAGAAAAGAAGGCAAAAACAGTTGGAACGTCTCTTGTGAAGAAGATTCACATAGCAGAACCGGTTGCTTTTTATATGGATAAGAGTGTCTCTGCGGTATGTGGAATGTTTGGTACGGTGTACGCGGGTGGATTTTATTCGTTTTTAGATGTGAAACAGCCACAGGTTAGAACGGAAAGTGTACTTTCTATTTTAGAACCAAAGGTGATTTTTACAACAGAAGAACATTTTGAAAAAATATCTTCTTATAAATCAAATGCAGAAATTATTGTATTAGAAGAAGTATTAGAAGGCGAAATTGATGAAACAGCATTAAATGCAGTACGAATGGCAATGCAGGATGTCAATCCATTGTATGTCAACTTTACAAGTGGAAGTACGGGTGTACCAAAGGGTGTCGTAGTCAGCCATCGTTCTGTCATCGAATTTATTTCTTATTTTACAGAGATTTTTGAAATCAAAAAAGAGGATATTTTAGCAAATCAGGCACCGTTTGACTTTGATGTATCGGTAAAAGATATTTACAGTGGTTTAATGACAGGTGCAAAAGTACAGCTTATTCCAAAAAAATATTTTTCTGCTCCAACACTTTTAATGGACTATCTTGCTGACAAAGAAGTAACAACTTTGGTATGGGCAGTGAGTGCGATGTGCTTTGTATCGGTAATGAAAGGGTTTGAATACCGTCTGCCTGAAAAAATTCACACCGTTATGTTCAGTGGCGAAGTATTACCAATCAAACACTTAAAAATCTGGCAGAAACACCTTCCAAATGCAAAATATGTAAACCTGTATGGTCCAACAGAAATTACCTGTAATTGTACTTACTATATTTTAGACAGAGAATTTGGTGATACGGATGTACTTCCAATGGGAAAAGCCTTCCCAAATGAAAAGGTCTTTTTATTAGATGAAAATGACGAATTAGTAACAAAAGCAGGGGAACAGGGCGAAATCTGCGTTGGTGGTACGGCACTTGCACTTGGCTATTACAAAGATAAAGAAAAGACCAATCAGGCATTTGTACAAAATCCATTAAACAAAGCTTATAACGAAATGATTTACCGTACAGGTGACATTGGAACTTACAATGAAGATGGTGATTTAGTCTATGTTTCGAGAAAAGATTTCCAGATTAAACATATGGGACATCGTATTGAATTAGGCGAAATCGAAGTAGTGACAATGGCTTGCGAGGGTGTGACAAGAGCCTGCTGTATCTATGAAAAAGAAAAACAGAAATTGATTTTATTCTATACAGGAGAGCGTGACAAGATGAGCCTGATGAAGGAGTTGAGAACCGTTTTACCGCCGTTTATGATTCCAAACGCTGTGATTCCGGTAGAGGAAATGCCTTTGAATAAAAATGGAAAAATTGACCGTAATAAATTGATGGAGGGGTATCTTGCACGATGAATGAAATAACATTAAGAAGAATTGCAAAGGAATATGGAACGCCGTCTTTTGTCTTTGATACAGAAGCGTTAAAAAAACGAATGGTAGCAGTGAAAGAAATCGTTGGAGAGAAAGTGCATTTGTGTTATTCCATCAAAGCAAATCCATTTTTAATTCCTGCGATGTTAGAGTGCGTAGAAAAATTAGAAGTATGCAGCCCGGGAGAATTATGCATCTGTGAACGCTTACAAGTGCCAAAAGAACGCATTATTTACTCCGGTGTAAGTAAACGTGAGGTAGATGTAAAAGAAGCCTTAGAGTACGGTGCAGACGTTTACACAGCAGAATCTATTGGACAGGTAAAACGCTTAAATGCAGAGGCGTTAAAACGTAAAGTTGTAATTCCCGTGATTTTACGTCTTTCTGCCGGAAGTCAGTTTGGAATGTCAAAAGAAGACTTGTGTGAAGTCATTGAAAATCGTAAGAATTATACAGGAATTGAGATAGAAGGCATTCATTATTTCGCAGGAACACAGAGAAAGAAGCTTACAGAACAGAAAAAAGAACTGGAAATGCTTCTTGACTTGTTTGTGGAATTAAAAGAGAAGTTTGCTTATGAGGTGAAAAAGTTAGAATATGGACCGGGACTTCCTGTGCCATATTTCTCAAACGAAGATTTTAGCGATACCTTAGCTCCTCTTAGAGAGCTTGCACCAAGTTTACAGGAAGTTGCAGAAAAAGTAGCATTGACAATCGAAATGGGACGTTTTTTTGTAACAGAATGTGGCTATTATTTGACCAAAGTAGTTGACCAAAAACATACCAACGGAACAAATTATGCAGTGATTGACGGTGGAATGAACCATTTGAATTATTTAGGACAGATGATGGGAATGAAAGTGCCACAGATTACCCATATTAAAATGACAGAACAGAAAGATTGTGATAAAATTAACAATACAGAGCAGATAGATAAGATAGAGCAGAGCAATCCAACAGAACATAGTAATCAGATGAAATCTATGGCAGAGAAAAAAGACTGGTGCTTATGTGGAAGTCTGTGTACCACAGCAGATATTGTAGTACGTCAGGCAGCCTTTGAGGGGCTTTTAGAAGGAGATGTGCTTGCCTTTGCGAATGTCGGTGCATATTCAGTGACAGAGGGGATTTATCTGTTTTTAAGCAGAACCATGCCACGGATTCTTTTGGCAGGAAAAGATGGAGAAGTGAAGATGGTAAGAGATTTTATAGAGTCTTATGAATTGAATTGTACAAAAATGGATATTTAGTTCATGAAAGGTAGTGAAACATAAGAAGAAGGCTGTCTGTATTTTCTTTTTTGCTATTTACACTCTCAGGTTTTATTTTTCATAGCGTAAATGAGAACGGAAGGTTGGTGCCTCTCT
>CAYMHX010000161.1:0-5852 GCA_964390325.1 uncultured Roseburia sp.
TGCAAATAAATTTGCACTCAAAATTTGTGTATTTTGACATGGCTGAACTGTTACATAAAATTGGTTATTTTGCATTTTTTTAGTGTCAAAAAGGGAAAAAGTATTATATAATATAGACAGTAACTATATATTCGGCGATTAAAAACTTCGCCTCATATATAGACCCTCCGGGGGATGCACACACACGCGTATAAGGAATTTGTCACTTCGTGACCGCGTGTGGTGCAGGCGTGATTTTCAATCACCGCCTATATAAAAATAAGAAGGTCTGTTATTTATGAAAATTTATAATTATCTTAGTTACAGGATGAGGGAAGTGGTTTGTAACAAGGAAAACGTTCTTAAATTTTAAGCAGAAAATAGCAGATAAGGTTATTTGTTTTGGAGCAAAAAGTATCATTGTGAGATTCTTTATAAGGAATTGCTCGGAAAGGAAGGTTAAAATGTATCAGATTAGAAATTTTATGGACAACGATGATGTAAAAGTGATTGATTCGATGGGAGCATTTTCCGTAGTGGAATATCAGAGGGATTTAAGTGTGGTTCCTCAGACTGCTATGACAGCTTATTACTGTAATGAAATGAATGTGCGAAAACGTCAGGTGGTTTGTGATTTGTCAAAATCAAATGTAACATTGCAGTCCGGTGCAATGCAGTGGATGGTAGGAAATGTAAATGCAACGACAGGCTTAAAAGGTGTGGGAGACTTTTTCGGAAAGACCTTGCGAGGTTCTGTTACAGGTGAGTCTGCAATTAAACCGGAATATACAGGTGATGGCACATTAGTATTAGAGCCAACTTATAAACATATTCTTTTAGTGAACGTAAAGGATTGGAATGGCTCGATTGTATTAGATGATGGTCTGTTTCTTGCTTGTGAGTCTACCTTAAAGCACAAAGCGGTGATGCGTTCTAATGTTTCTTCTGCGGTAGCTGGCGGTGAAGGATTGTTTAATCTTGGGATTCAAGGAAGTGGTGTCCTTTGTTTAGAATCGTTTTGTCCAAAGGAAGAATTGATAGAAATCACATTGGATAATGATGTATTAAAGGTAGACGGCAATATGGCGATTGCATGGAGTGGAAGCTTGAATTTTACAGTAGAGCGTTCAGGTAAGACATTGATTGGTTCGGCAGCATCAGGAGAAGGGCTTGTTAATGTATATAGAGGTACCGGAAAGGTATTGTTAGCACCTGTAAGATATGGATTGGCGTAGCTGCTCTGAATAATTACAAAATTTTCACATATTTTCTATAAAACATAGAGCTGTATTTAATTGTGCATAATTTAAATACAGCTTTTTGTGTTTTCTTTGGTAAAAAACAACAAAAGTTAATTGACAGAGAAAATGGTTAATTGTATCATTAATAGAAAGAGTACCGTTTGGAGCGGAATTAACAATATGGTACAAATATGCGTCTAAAAGGAGAATGCTATGATTGAAAAATTAAAGCAAATGAGGATTTTGAAGCGATTAACAATGAGTTCTGTCATTACAGCAGCAATTGCAAGTATAGCAGCAATTATTTCAGTGATTGTATTGTTTTATATGGGCGGGAAGTATAATCATGCATTGACTTATTATGCATTTCCACAGGGAACATTAGGTTTGGCGATGAAGGAGTTGGCAGATATCCGAAGTGCCACCCGTGGTGCAGTTGGTTATGAAGAACAGGATAGAATTAATCAGATGGTAGAGTATCATGATGAAGCAGTTGCAGCATTAAAGGAATATTTACCACAAATTGAGGCAACGATTGTAACAGATATTGGTCAGGAATCCTATGATGAGATTGTAAAAGCAGTAGATGCCTATCTGGAAATTGATGCCAAAGTCATTGAGCTGGGTGCAACCATAAATGCTGTTCAGAAGAAACAGGCAGAAGATTTAGTTTTCTCAGACATGGTTCCTGCTTATCAGGCTGCAAGTGATGCATTTGATGCTTTTATGGATGCAAACATTGAACTTGGTGCGGATACACAGTCGAATTTACAGATATTACAGAATATTTTAACAATTGTTGTTCTTATTCTTATAGCAGTAGCAGCATTGGTAGCAATCAATATTGGTAAGAAGATTGCATTCGGTATTGCAAAACCATTAGAAGAATTGGGCGAACGTATGGAAACCTTCTCTAAAGGTGACCTTTCTTCTCCATTTCCGGAATATAAATATGATGATGAAGTAGGTGATATGCTCAAATCCGTAACATCAGCAACAGAAACACTTTCTTTGCTTATCAATGACTTGGAAAATATTTTTGAAGAACTTTCACAGGGTAATTATACTGTTCGTACTACTTGTGAAGAAGCCTATGTAGGAGATTTAAATCCATTATTGATGGCAACCAGAAAGACAGTTACTCAGATGGATGCTACTTTGAAGGAAGTAAGAAGTGCTTCTGAAATGGTATCTGTAGGTGCAGGAAATCTCGCACAGGCATCTCAGGCATTGGCAGAAGGTGCAACTGACCAAGCAGCTTCCGTAGAAGAAATGCAGGCAACGATTAATGAAATTACAGTAGGATTAGAACAGACCTCAGAAGAAGTAAATGCTGCATATGTAGAAGCAGAACGTGTTGCAGGACAGGCAGAAGCAAGCCGTGCAGAAATGGCAGTTATGACAGATGCAATGGGCAGAATTAGCGAAACTTCTTTAAAGATTGGTACGGTTATTACAGAAATCGAGGATATTGCAAGTCAGACAAACTTACTTTCTTTGAATGCGTCTATCGAAGCTGCAAGAGCAGGAGAAGCAGGACGAGGCTTTGCAGTAGTAGCAGACCAGATTCGTACCCTTGCAGAGCAGAGTGCGAAAGCTGCGGTGAATACCCGTGCATTAATTGAAGGTTCTATTCATGAAATCGAAGTAGGTAATGAAGCAGCAGCAAGAACAGCCGATGTATTAGCAAAGGTAGTAGAAGCAATTCATTCTATCGCACAGACAGCAAAAGAATTGAGTGAAACATCTACACAGCAGGCAGAATCCATGGAACAGGCAGAAGCAGGTATTAGTCGAATTTCAGAAGTTGTTCAGTCGAACTCAGCAACAGCAGAAGAAGCATCTGCAACCAGTGAAGAATTGTCAGCACAGGCAACCAGCATGGAAGAATTGGTAGCACAGTTTAGATTAAAATCATAATAAAATACATATTTAATTTAACTTGTGATTTTAAGATATAGGAAAAATGTACCGCTTTTGTTTGACCATAATTATTAGATATGATACAATTGTAAGTGAAACAATGTGATAATTTTATTTGTGAAAGGGGTTTTACAAATGCGTGAAATTAAATTAATTACTGAGGCTCGCTTTGGAAAATACGGCGAGGCTCTTACACAGGTTGCACTTCCACATACTTGGAACAACTTAGATGGCCAGGATGGTGGAAATGACTATTGGAGAGGTATTGGTACATACGAAATTGACTTGCCAAATCCAACAGCGGGCAAAAAACAGTATATTGAAATTCAGGGTGCAAACCATGTAGCAACTGTATACTGTAATGGTCGTGAAATGGGAACTCATAAGGGTGGATTCTCCACATTCCGTTATGATTTAACTGCTGCTATGAAGGCTGAAGGCAATGTATTAACAGTTGTTGTAACGAATGCAGTGAGCGATATCTATCCTCAGACAGCAGACTTTACATTCTACGGTGGTTTATACCGTGACGTGAACTTCATCGAAGTGAATGAAGCTCATTTTGATTTATTAAAAGATGGTACATCCGGTGTATTCGTAACACCACATTGCTCAGGTAATACACGTTTTGACTTATTCCCGGTTGGCGGTGATTTCATTTCTGTTGAAATCAAAGATGCAGAAGGTAATGTAGTTGCTACAGGCGGAGTAGATGCCTGTGATCATGCAAATCTTTTAATTCCTGTAAAAGAGCCGCATTTATGGCATGGAATGGAAGACCCATATTGCTACACAGCAGTTGCTAAATTATTAGCAGATGAGACAGTAGTAGATGAAGTAGAAGTAACCTTTGGTTACCGTTCTTTCCATGTTGACCCGAATACAGGTTTCTGGCTCAATGGCAAAAACGTTCCATTACACGGTGTAAGCCGTCATCAGGACCGTTTAGACAAAGGCTGGGCTATTTCAAAAGAAGACCATGCACAGGACATCGCATTAATCAAAGAAATCGGTGCAAACACCATCCGTCTTGCTCACTATCAGCATGACCAGTACTTCTATGATTTATGTGATAAGACAGGTTTCGCTCTTTGGGCAGAGATTCCATTTATCTCTAAATTTATCCCAACAGAGGAAGCTTACGAAAATACTATCAGCCAGATGATTGAGTTAGTAGCTCAGAACTATAACCATCCATCTATTTTCTTCTGGGGTATTGCAAACGAAATCCTTATCGGAGCAGACAATGAACCATTAAGAAAGAACTTAAGAGACTTAAATGAAATTGCAAAATCTATGGACCCAAGCCGTTTGACAACTATCGCAGAAGTTTCCGGCACACCTATGGATTCTGAGCATGTTTATATTACAGACATCGTAAGCTACAACCATTACTTTGGATGGTATGGCGGTGATGTAGCTCAGAACGGACCATGGTTTGATGCATTCCATAAATTAAATCCTTCTGTAGCTCTTGGTGTATCTGAATACGGTGTAGAAAACATTTTGAAATGGCATTCTGCAACACCTATGAACCATGACTATACAGAAGAATATGCTTCTTACTATCACCATGAAATGTTAAAGACATTTGCGGCTCGTCCTTACCTTTGGAGTACACATGTATGGAACATGTTTGATTTCGCAGCAGATGCTCGTAACGAAGGTGGCGTAGTTGGACGTAACAATAAAGGTCTTGTAACTTATGACCGTCAGACAAAGAAAGATGCATTCTATATCTACAAAGCATTCTGGACCACAGAACCTATGGTTTATGTAGCTGGAAGACGTTTTGCAGACCGTGCACCGGAAGAACGCAATATCACAGTTTACACAAACTGCGATGAAGTGACATTAGTAGTAAATGGTGTAGAAGTTGCAACACAGGCAACAGTTGACCATGCAGTTGTATTTGAAAACGTTGCATTAAATGATGGTGCAAATACAGTTACGGCAAAAGCTGGTGACTTAGAAGATACTATCACATTAAACGGCGTTGCAGAACACAATGCAGATTATACATTACCGGATATCGCAGAAGCTATGGCAGTTGGTAACTGGTTTGATGACATCGCTGATAATGATGACAGTGAAGAAATCGAAGTAATCGAAGGTTACTATTCAGTAGAAGATACAGCAGGCGAACTTCTTTCTAATGAAGAATGCTTTAAGATTGTTAAGGGCTGGTTCATGCAGATGGGTAATTTAACAATTGCTTCTATGCTTACGACGCTTCGTGATATGATGGGATTCAGAAAACTGACTGAGTTCTCAAGCATCGGCGGTGAGATTTCAGCAAAAGATGTTGCAAAATTAAATCGTATGTTAAATAAAGTAAAAAAATAAAGTATCTGAAATAAAGCCAGAGGAATTTGTAACTTTTTTGCAAATTCCTCTGGCAAAAAGCAACAGTAAAAAAGATAAAATGTTTCAAATTTTAAAATGGGGTGAACAGGAGCATTTTATCTTATAGTTGAATTTAGGAAAATAGGTTAATTGTATGTAACTATTCAGAGCAGGTCAAAACACTTGCTGTTTTGATTAAAAGAAAGTGATTCAGGTGTGGAAAAATCTTATTGCGAAGCAATTTTAAATAGATTTTTGCATCGTAACTATGAAGGTATGGAATAGTTACAATTATATAATATATTTTAGGGAGGTATTTTATCATGATTTCATCGTTATTATATCCACGCGTGACAGCTACTC
>CAYMHX010000162.1:0-5827 GCA_964390325.1 uncultured Roseburia sp.
GCGAAGTGTACAGATTATGATGATAATGAAACAATAAGGATATTAAATCATTATATTCCAATAAAAATTGATATTGTATAAAAATAAGGATTTATAGATTTAGTATGATAAAAGATAGTATGGGAGGAAAAATGAACGAAATGAATTTAGAAGTACTTGATTTAAACCAGCAGGGAATTATGCTATTTAAAGCAGGAAATGTAGAAGCAGCAAAAGAAAAATATGAAAAAGCAATTGACTTAGACCCAATGGTTATGGATAGTTATAAAAATTTGGGAGACTTATATCTTCATACGGAAAGATATCAGGATGCAAAAAATGCATATAAAAAAGCATTGCTGATTGAAAAGTCAGGGGAAGTATATTTTCAATATGGAAATGCTTGTTTTATGAATGAAGAACCACATGAAGGTTTGGAATCGTATAATTTAGCGTTATCTGCCGGTTTTGATAATGATGAGATGCTTTTTTTCATGGGAATGGCATATGAACATATGAATGATGATAAAATGGCACTCCGTTACATACAAAAAGCGATTATAAAAAATCCATCCAGACCAGATTATAAGGTAAAAAAAGTAAGTGTTTTATTACGTCTTAATATGATAGAAGAAGCAAAAATGGCTGTGGATGAATTATTATTAAATGACCCGGAACTGTATGATGGGTATCATTTGAAGACGGCGATTCTTTTAGAAGAAAATGAGTATGAAGAAGCGATTGAAGTTTCCAAAAAAGCAGCAGAAAGATTTCCGGAAGATGCTGATTTAATGTTTGATTATGCACAAGCAGTTGCTTTAGCAGGAAAACATCAGGAGGCTGTAAAGATTTTAAATCAGGCAAAAAAAATGAAATATTTTGAAGATGCAAAACCAAAATTTACCTTATTGGAAGCACAGGTAAATGCAGAAATGGCAAATATAGAAGAAGCAATCTGCAAATGTAAAGAATGTATTGCACTTGAAACAGAAGAAGCATTTTTTACAGAAGCAAGATTTATGCTGATAAACCTTGCTTTAACAAAACAGGATTTTGAGACAGCATTAGAGCATTCAAATGCAATTTTGGAAAATGGAGAAGAAGATTCTTATTATTTTGCAGCTTTATATTATAGACCGTTTTGTATGAAACAATTAAATAAAACGGAAGATGCAGAAACATATTATAAAGAAGCTATTTCCTTATATAGATTAGCAACTTTAAGAAATTCAGAAGCATTTGATGCGTATTTGTATCGTGTAATGTGTTTAAGAGATATTGCACAATATGAAGAAGCATTGGAGTTATTAAAATTTTTAGAAAATTTAAGTGATGAGGTTGCAGAAATTTATACGATTCGAGCAGATATTTATAATTTAACCAATAAACCTATTTTAGCAAAAGAAGCATTACAAAAGGCATATAAAATAAAACCGACATTAAAAGAACTTTTTGGAGAGGAAGGTGCTTAAATATGTCTATTGCAAATGAAAGAAATACAGACCTTGGAGTTGATACGGCTGTTTTAAGAAAAGCTGCGAGAGAATATGCAGATGTAGCAGATGAGTTATCAAAAATAGCAGAAAATTTGGATTCACTGCTTGCACAGTTAGCAAGTGAAGGGTGGACAACACAGGCAGGAAAAGTTTTTCAGGAAATGACAAAAACAAATTGGAAAAATAATATCAAAAAATATACAGAGTTGTTAGATACCTTAAATTCAATTTTAATAAGAGCAGCAGATGATTATGAAGAATTGATTGTTGATTATATTCAAACAACAAAAGTGAAGATTTAAGGAGGCAAAAGAAAAGAGCATATCGCATTTAAGCGTTTGCTATATATTATTATTTTTAAAGGAGGAAAAGAATTATGGCAGGTATTAGAGTAACACCTGAAGAACTTAATTCACAAGGGAACGATCTTATCAAATTCGCAGGAGAGCTGGATGACATCTTAAAAAGTGTTGATGCTAAGATTAATGAAATTACAGAAGGCTGGGATGGCTTGGCACAAGATGCATATTTTGATATGTATGGTACAATGAAAGAAAGCTTAGATCAGTTTCCAGTGTTAGTAAATTCTTTGGGAGAAGCAACAGTGTCAGCAGCAGAAGCATTTAATGAAGTTGATGAACAGTTACAGAGTGGATTTAACTCAGCATTATAATTAAAAAATAAATATATTTTTGAAATATGATTTTCTAAACAGCTGAGGAGTGAGTGTACCTGATTATATTGGGTACACTCATTTTAAATGTAGTAGTGGAATATTAGGAGAAGAATATGAGAAAAAAGAAATTAATAGCCTGTTTTCAAGATACATTAGAAATGTCAAAAATAGGTACATTGGGGAAAAAAACGGCTAAGTCAATTCAGTCCAATAAAGTATACAAAGAAGGATTTATTTCAAAAAAAGGAACTTTTGATAAATATGCTTCCATTATAGTTCGTGCAGGGACGAGTTTTGAGATAGCAGGAAGATATCGTGAATTTGGTAAAATTGCAGTTTTAAATTTTGCAAATCCACAATATCCGGGCGGTGGAGTGGTTAACGGTGCGATGGCACAGGAAGAATGTCTTTGCAGAAGCAGTAATTTGTATGCATGTATCAGTGATAAAAATGTTTTTGAAGATTATTATGAATATCATAGAACAATTGGAAATTATTTTTTTTCAGATAGATTGATTTATACAAAGGATGTTGTGGTATTTAAAAATGATAATGATATTCCTAAACGGTTGCCACAGAAAGATTGGTTTACTGTTGATATCATTACTTGTGCAGCACCATACCTTGGAAATAGGAAGTATACCAATTCAATGGTATTATTGAATTTATTTAAAAGTCGAATAAAAAATATATTTGAAGCAGCGAGAGAGAATAATGTTGATGTGATAGTTTTGGGAGCATTTGGGTGTGGAGCTTTTCAAAATCCACCATTGATTGTTGCAGAAGCTTTTAAAGAGGTAATTTTTGAAGAAAATTATGATAAGGCATTAGAAAAAATAGTATTTGCGATAAAGCCTACAGGTGAATACTGCCCGAATCTTCATACATTTCAAAAATATTTTGGAAATTTTGAATTTGAAGAATGCAGTCTGCTTTATTCTTTTTCGGAAGATAATTTTCGCAGAACTCCTGTATTTGTTAAGAATGTATCTATAGAGAATTGGAAATTTTATTCATGGCAAATAGAGAATAAGTATTTTGGAAAACAATTTTCTATCCTAGGTGATTCGTTAAGTACATTGGAGGGATACAATCCAATTGGTTACAAAGTCTTTTATAAAGGAGAAAATTGCAATAGAACTGGTGTTCGACAAAAGCAAGATACATGGTGGGATAAGGTAATCAGTTATTTTGGTGGAGAATTATTGGTAAATAATGCGTTTTCTGGAAGCAGAGTAACAAAGTTCCCAAGAAATAATAAAGATTCTTCATTATTTCCTGCGGGATGTTCAGAGGAACGGACTTCTTCTTTGCATATGAAAGATGTCCTGCCAGATGTTATCCTTGTATATTTGGGAACAAATGACTGGATATATGGAGTATCTATAGAGAATAAACCTAGGATTTTAGATAAGAATAAATATGAGAAGTTTTCGTTTGCATATAGCAGTATGCTTAAGAAATTGAAAAAAAACTATCCTAAGAGTGAGATTTGGTGTTGTACGTTAAATGAAACGTATATGTCTTGTAATTCCAAATTTGTTTTTCCACATGAATATGCAGGAATACATATAGAAGAATATAATGAAGTCATTCGACGTGCTGTAAAGAAAAATGATTGTAAATTGATGGATTTATATCATTATAAAATACCATATGATACGATAGATGGTTCACATGCAACGGCTGATGGCATGACTACGATAGCAAAAATGATAATACGTACTATGCTTAAAGAGGATGAGGCTTGCTTTTTTGATTGCGAAGATGAAGAACATGAATATGTAGAAGTAGAACGGCATACGGTTTGTACGGAATATATATGCAAAAAATGTGGTAAAACTTCTTTGGAAAATCTATTTAAGATTCAACAGGAAGAAAATCCGAAAGAAGAAGTAAAGTTTCATGGTTATGGGAGTTTTGAAGAACATGAGAAAAAGCAGGACAAATATATTAGTACTGGACAGTAAAAAGTTTTCAATAAAAAATAACTCTTACACATAGTTTTAGGGTATTCTTAAGTTGCTATACTAAAGAAAGACCAATACCTACCTGAAAGAGTTATTCTGGTTATGAGTTTACCATATTTTCAGGTGGTTGACTAGATGCCTATGTTAAATTTTATTGATAAAATCTTATCTTCGTTACATTTCACACCCACGCCAATCACTTGCTGATTGACGTGGGAAGAATGTGATTCAGTAGTTGATTTTTACTTTGCGAAGCAAATTTTCATGCAGAAATCAATCGCATGAGCTTGCTCAGGTTTTACTGGTAACGGAATAAACAGTAACTTTTTTAGAGTGTGTAATGAAGATGCTAAAATAAAAAACTTGACTAATTAACGGTTGAACGGTAATAATAAAGATGGGAGGTATCATTTATGAATATTAAGTTATATTTAAAAGAAAAAGATATTTCTATTAGAGAAATGTCAACTGTTACATCAATTCCATATTCTACATTAAATGATATTGTAAATGGAAAAGTAAATCTTGAAGAATGTCAATATAAAACCTTAAAGAAGATAGCAGTTTTTTTGAAAGTGAATATTGATGATTTGGTTTATGAGAAAGAGGATTTTCAAACATTTAGAAATAAATTACATCATGAGTTAAAAAGTCAAGGAGATATTCCAATTATTTTAAATATTTTAGAAAACCGAACGATTGATTATTATTTATTACATGAAGATGTTCTGAAAGCAATGTATTTGCTAAGTTTATTGGATTATTTATCAAAAGAAAATCATATTCCGTTGTGTCAGGAATATTCAGAATTTAGAAAACAGGCATTAAAAGAACCTTATTATGTAGGTGATAAATTAGGAAAACGTAGGTATGAGAATTGCATACAAGAATTTGTAAAGCATAATATTTATGAGGGAGACTTGTATGATGCAGTATGAAAATGAAGAAAAAACTTTGATTACAAAAGAAAACGCCTATCCTATTTTAAAAGCTTTTGCAAAAGAGTATAAGAGACAAAATGGAAGTCAAATTCCAACAGAGATAATTATAGTGGGTGGAGGCAGTATTTTACTCAATTATGGCTTTAGAGAGTATACACAAGATTTTTATAGTGAATGAGGAATATACTGATGTTGTTACAGAAGAAAGTATTGACAAAATAATAGAAGGGATTCGGAAGAAAAAAAGAGAGTAATTTAGAAATAGGTATTGTACTATAAATGAGCAAATTTAAAATATTGCAAAAACTTTTCTTTTTTATAAAGAAATTTACAAAAGAAAACTTATAATTATCTTTCTTATACAGACAAAATTTTTGTATTTTTGTGCAATTTTCTGTATTTGCTCATTTATAGTATTGTATAAAAAAGTTCAAAGACACTGGAAAGGCGGCTTTGGGCTGTTTTTGTTAAAATGATAAATATTGTAGAAAAAAATTCATTTTATAACAATCTTCTTTTATAACAAGTGATAGACTTTAGACGCCTAATATGTTACAATTCTAACGGAATCAATATAAAGAAAAGAGGACAAGATGATAAAAATTATTGATTTATTTGCCGGTTTAGGCGGGATTCGGTTAGGATTTGAACAGGCGATGGAAGAACTTGGTCTTGAAACGGAATGTGTATTTGCTTCCGAGATAAAGCCATATGCTATACAAGCCTATCAAGGATTTTATGGAAATGAAGATATTTACGGAGATA
>CAYMHX010000163.1:0-5773 GCA_964390325.1 uncultured Roseburia sp.
AATCATGATGCAAGCATCTGATGTTTTTCATTTTGGCTGATGGCTGAACTGTTACAAAGATTAAATTATTAAAAAGATTTCTGGTTGACAAACAGAATAAGAAATGACATAATAAATTCATAGGAAAATTTTATAGAGATTAGATAAAAGGAATACATCAGAAGAATAATAAATTGTTAAAAATGTAGAAACTGTTCAGGGTGATTTAAAATATGATATGAAAAATCGAACAGTTATCAAAGGTAACTAAAAAGAGTAAATAGTTACAAGGAATGGGACAAAAATAGGGATAAGAATGGAAGGAAGCAGATAAGTTGATATTATCTTTATTTTTTGTTGAGATTTTTAATGATTTAGTTGTTTTTCTGTTTTTTTATGCCAAAAACAGAAAAAAGGAGGATGAATGAAAAAAGATATTATTTTTATGCCACTAGGAGGCGGACAAAGTGTGGGTGCGAGCTGTTATTATTT
The DNA here is from genome assembly GCA_964390325.1 of uncultured Roseburia sp. Lineage (GTDB taxonomy): Bacteria > Bacillota > Clostridia > Lachnospirales > Lachnospiraceae > Roseburia. Next base: position 472 of record CAYMHX010000163.1, read on the forward strand.
AAAGCTTGGTGAGTCCAATCTGATTTTGGATGCGGGAATTGGAACGAAGGATGGGATGATATATGAGCCTGATATGTTTTCTCTCATTACATCGCCTTATATGGAAAGCTTAAATCAAATAGAACAGGTATACATATCACATGCACATATGGACCATGTGGGATATTTATTACATTTAATGAAATCAGCATCAAATGCTTCTGTTTATATGACGGAGTTGACCTCTTTGTTAACAAAATATCAATTATATGATAAAAATTATGCAGGTGATAAGGATTATAAGGAAGATAAGCGGTTAGCGGCACAGCAGATTTTAGACCATATCGTAAAGGTTGGTTTTATGCAGACGATGGATTTTGGAAAGTATAAAGTGACTTTTTTACCGGCAGGGCATATTCCCGGTGCAATGATGTTATTGTTTGAATTTGGAAAAAAGAAAATTTTATACACGGGGGATTATTCACTGGAAAAAACAGCGTTAACCAGTAGTTGTGTCATTCCGGAGGATTTAAAAATTGATATTTTAATTATGTGTGGTTTACATGCTAAACATCCTGATTATGTAAAAAAAAGTGACAGCTTATTTCAAACAGTTTCCTATGTGCTGCGTACTGTTACACAGAAAAAGAAATCTGTCATGTGTCAGGTAAATCAATTGAGTAAGGGAATTGAATTTTTAAAAATGTTAAATGAATGTAATACGGCTCAAATTCCGATTTATGTAGATGCAGGGATTATGCGAGTTGTGGAAAAAATGGAGCGTGTTTTAATTCCGATATTGACACAGTGCAATAGACAAGTGACAGGTGAATTGCCTCATGAACCTCATATTTTAATATCTTCGCAGAAGCGAAATTATGGAAACCACAAATATCAGATTGTAAAAGTAGATTTTTCTCTACATGAGGATTTTGAAGATATGAAACATTTTATCAAAAAGATAAATCCACAAAAAGCAGTGATTGTGCATTGTGCAAAAGAGAGGGATGTGTTTGATGAAAGCATTGAGCAAGAGCTGATGAATGATGGAGAATGTAGAACGCAGTTTATTTTTGCTGAAGATAAGGAAAGTTATATATTATAAGAAACGAGGAAAATTATGATTGACGTAAAAAAAGAAAAAGTAAATGAAGTAGTACAGGAAATTCATGAAGCAATGCAGAGAAGAAAGGTAAAAAGGGAAAAACAAATAAAAGAAGAAATCGTGGCAGAAAATCGTTTGTTTGCTTTGTTATGTAAAAATGCTGCTATGGAGCCGACAAAATGTGCAGTTACTTTAAATGATAAATATGGATATGATTTTACAGGTGACCAGATTATTCAGATTTTTAGACATAGACGGATGTCAAATCCAGCAGAACGAAAAGCCTTAATTCAGTGGGCGGACGATGTGGCAGAGTTGTTTGCAAAAGCAATTACAGGAAACAAAGAAGCGTTTGAAAAATATGAAAAACGAAGAAAAGAACCAGCTTTATCAAATGGCAAAAAGCATGATTCGCAGGAACGTCTTGCCGTTCTTATGATTTATGAAAAATATCCTGAAATTGATAATTTTGATGATGTGAGCAGTCTGCATTTCTTAGGAAATACACTGGCAAAATATTTCTTTTATGATATTTGCGATGCACTTTGTGAAGTATATGGTTTTCCAATGCATAAAGATGCAAAGAAGAAAGTACAGAATGTGAAACCGAAAAAGCAAATGACTTTAGAGCAGGCACTTAGAAGAATTGAACAGTTGGAAAATATGCTCGATAGAACGAATACTATGTTAGAGGATTTAGAGGATGAATTTGCAGAACAGTTAGAAGAAAGTAAAGCGAAAGAATTAGCAGACTTTTTTGCAAGATTAAATTCGGAACGATATGGATGTATTTTGGATGAGCTGCTTGTGGTTAGAAAAGGTGTGGATGAATTGCGAAAGAGCAATTATGAACTTCCGATAGAGATTAATGGCCTGCTGATTATGGTGAAAAAGCTGATTCAGTTTGTTAGAGATAGCCATATTGAGCCAATGATGAAAATAAATTCTGTAAAAGAGGTAGTTGCTTCTGATGTGGAATTCTGTAATTACGAGGGAACACCATTTGCAAGTCCAAAGGAAGCAAAAAAAGTAAAGGTAGTGTCGCCGGGATGGATTTATAAGGATAAAGAATTGCAGATTTCAAGACCGAAGGTAAAAGAAATAGAATAGGTATGATATAAAAACAGTACAGACAGGTTTGTTTAGGTTTGTACTGTATTTTATAAATTTAATATGCACAAAAAATAGTGCAGAATGGAGGAAACATGAGTAACATGGAAAATTTTGAACACAATGATTTATGCGTAGGCATTGATTTAGGAACAACGAATTCAGTGCTGGCAACCATCAATGAAAAGCCAAACGGAGATGCCGTTAGTAAGGTAGTTGACATTTCAAGAGCTGTCGATGTGTATAGTTCTGTATCAGGGGAGGCAAAATTATCGAGAATGAAAAAACCGACTCTGCCATCCTGTATTTATTATAGACAGGAGAATAACTATGAGCCGCTTGTAGGTGATTTTGCAAAAATACAATATCCACTACGGCCTCATTTGGTTGCAAAGTCGATTAAAAGTCAAATGGGAAGTCCGGAGGCAAAGGGATTGTCACCAGACATTCCGGACAAAAGTCCTGCTGAAATATCAGCTAGAATTTTAAAACATATGTTAAGAGAAGCATCCAAAACCTATCGATGTGAAATTACAGATGCTGTTATTACAGTGCCTGCAAACTTCGACTCAGCAATGTGTAAAGCAACAAGAGATGCTGCAGAATTAGCAGGGATTAAAGTAAAAAATGCAGATGGTTCCGAACGTCCTATTTTATTATCCGAGCCAAATGCAGTTATTTATGATTTAATTAATCAAATTAGAAATGGCGAAATATCAAGCCGTATTTTAGACTTAAATAAGAAAAAAAGAGTACTTGTTTTTGACTTGGGCGGCGGTACGTTAGATATCACGATGCATGAAATGAAAAGACGAGAAGATGCAGAAGATGTCTTAAAAGTAGATGAAATTGCCACAAATCGCTATACCTTACTGGGTGGAGATGATTTTGATGAAGAAATCGCAAAAATGATGTATAAAAGATATTTAAAACAATATGAAAATCGTCAAGAGGCAGTAATGCGAATCCGTCAGGAGGAGCAGGTGATTATGCCACAGTTAAGAGTTTATGCAGAAAATCTAAAATTTGACTTAAATGAAAAATGTGGAGAAGATTATGATTCCGGATGGGATGATGAAGATGATGAAATCGAAATTCCAATCGGTGGAAATATGGGGATTGGATATGCCTATGATGATACATTTACAAAGGAAGAAATTGAAGAAATATTGTCTGTATTTATGGCAAAGGATTTAACTTTTTCTGATTATAAAAAAATTGACCGTATCACCAATACCAGAAATATTATTTATCCGATTTTGGATGTGTTACATAAAGCTTCTGAAAAACTTGCGGAGGAGAATATTTCCGTAGATGCAGTGATTGTAAACGGTGGTATGTCTAAGTTTTATATGGTAACAGACCGATTGAAAGAGTTTTTTGGATTTGAACCAATTGTTGCATTAGACCCGGACCAAGCTGTAGCAAGAGGTGCGGCTGTTTATCATTATTATCTGCATAAATATGAGCAGATGCAGGATGATATGAAATTAGTGGATGCAGAGGATACATTATCATCTGAGGAAGAAGATATAAACTCACAGGAGATTGTTAAAAATTCTACAAATGCAGTTCCACAGATGGCAATTCAATGGGGAAATAATATCTTAAACGACAGCTTATATTTGGGTATGAAAAATGGTGCAGTTAGTCAGATTATTCCAACAGGAGCAGAATTGCCGTACACCTCGACAGTGATGAATGGATTTGGTATTGAAGCAGGGCAGAATTTGATTGCAATTCCAATTAAGAGCCGAAACTTAGACGGAACTTATCGAACGATTTCGACAGGGAATATCATGTTTAAGGGAAGATATGCAAATGGTGCTTATGTAGCGTTTAGAATTCATATGGGAAGCAATAAAGTAATCACTATGAAAGCATGGACAAGTAAAGATTTAGCGGGAAAAGAAAAAATTGAAGAATGTTATACTGAAATTGCAATTGATAATAGTGAGAGAAGCAGAGTAAAAGGAAAATTCTCAGCTCCAAGTGGTACGGTACTTCAGCCGAAGGCAGAAATTAATACAATGCTGCAATTATGCCAGAATTATCAGAGCTGTAAAAATAAAAAAGAAAGAAGTAATCTGGCGAAAAAAATTGCTTCCAGTGTCAAAAATATCTGTAATGCAGGAAATAAAGATGCATTTGCAGAACCAGTTTTAGAAGCAATTGAGACAGTATCAAATGAAGAAACCAGACAGCGTCTTTTTACCATTGCAAGAAAAGTGGGAGTAGATTGGAAAGAGGAGCAAAGAAGAAAACTGGCAAGTGTATGTATGGGACAGATTGGTATGGACTTACATGGTTTTTCTTCCAGTGGACCTCGTGTTTCAGCAAATATTCAAGCAATTTATACACTGGGAATGTGTGGAAGTTTTGAGCAGTTAGATAAATTAACAGCTTTACACGAATATACCAAATATTTACAGCCATGCTTATATGTTCATGCAAAAACAAGAACGCATTTAGACTGGGTACAGGAAGAATTTGAAAATGATATCAATCAGATAAAACGTGGTCTTGGAAGCAATATTCAGTTTAGTGCTTATGCAATTGGAATTGCTTTAAGAAAAGATGGCAGCAGTATTCTTTCAATAGAGGCAGAAAGTAAGATTGTAAAAAAATTATGCGATATCATTTACAGTGGAAAATTAAATGCAGAAGAATTAATCTGTTGTATTTTAGCATTGGGTTGTATCTGTGACCAGCGACAGATGGAAGTAGAATTGTCAAATGATTTAATACTAGAAGTATTAGGTGCAATTCGCAATATAGAAGATTATTATGTCATAACTACAACCATGAAATGTGAACGTTCGAGAGAAGTGGCTGATAAGATGATTAATGGCGAACAGTTGAATGATGAGGAAGAACAGTTCTTGCTGACGAAGTTGGAATTATAATGAATCGGAAAACAGTTCCGTATTTTCATAGTTTCAATCAATTATGTTGGTACAAAAATCTATTAAAAATTGTTTTGAAATAAGATTTAGGTGTATAAAATAAGAGGAGTGAGTATTTTGCCATACTCACTTCTCTATTTTTGTCTAAAAATGAATGGATTTTGATAAATTTATAAAATTTTGAGTGAAGTTAATAGTGAAC
>CAYMHX010000164.1:0-5758 GCA_964390325.1 uncultured Roseburia sp.
ACGGGAAAGCGACGAAGTCGCCTTTGCGAATGGCGTGGGCTGAACTGTTACTTTTTGTAACTTTAATTACCTATCCTATATTAGACAAAATGTACATAAAATGATACAATTATATAATTAAATTTAACCTTTGTTTTATGCTGTTCATACATTCGATTGTTTATGGGAGGATGACATGTACATTAACTCTGCTTATCTCAATAATTCCAAAATTGATATTAAAGACAAAAGTAAACCCCTAATTGTAACGAGCTGTGGTACTTACCGTTTATATACCCGTCCTAAACTTCCTACCTTAAGACCAAGAGGTCGGCTTGATTACCAATTAATTTATATTGCTGCCGGAAAAGCACATTTTTACTTTGGGGATAAAGAAGAAATTGTAACTGCAGGTCATATGGTACTGTACCGTCCAAAAGAGTTTCAAAAATACGAATATTATCTACAGGACCAAACGGAAGTTTACTGGGTTCATTTTACAGGTGGAAATGTAAAAAATATCATCCGTTCTTATGGAATTTCTGATAATCAAAAAATTTTCTGCTGTGGCTCGAATCTGGAATATCAAAATCATTTTCGGATTATGATTGAAGAATTACAATTATGCAGAGATAATTATCCTGAAATGCTAGAAATGCATTTAAGACAGATATTGATTATGCTTCATCGTCAGCTAAAATCAGAATCAAAAATTGAAAATAATATCCTTGCCGAAGAAATGGACAAAGCAATGTTATATTTTAATAAGCATTATAATGATGACATTAGTATCGAAAAATTCGCTTCTTCCATCCACATGAGTACAAGCTGGTTTATCCGTAATTTTAAACAATATACAGGACATACTCCAATGCAGTACATACTCTCTATCCGAATTGTAAATGCAGAAAATTTATTGGAAAATACGGATTATAATTTAACTGAAATTTCGCGTATTATTGGCTATGAAAATCCCCTATATTTTAGTCGGATTTTTAAAAAACAAAAAGGGCTTTCTCCTTCTGAATATAGAAAAAGCATGAAAAAATTTTAATTAAAAAATGCAAAATTTGTCTACTTCTTTTATCTATTTGGAAAGTATTTTTCTTATATTTCGATTGTACTCATTTTATGAAAGGCAATAAGGAGGTAGCCAAATATAGACTCTTTCGTACCATCCAGCATAGATACAGCATAATTTAAACGCATTCCATTTACATAAGCAGTGAAATTACAATGAAACGTTTTTGAAAATATCTTTGATAACATATATTTGCTAATTCCGAGGTCATATGCCATTTTTTCTAAAGCAATTTTTTTCCGAAAATTCATGGAAACATATGCCACGGCTTTGTACACAATAATTTTCACCTATTACTTCTTTTTCCACCATTTCCATTTCTGAAAAAACATAGGCAAAAATCATCTGTACATAAGCCTGCATCAGACGGTTATTATCCTTTTCCACTCAACTACGATATTGTTATTTTTGTTTTCATCTGTTAAAAACATGATAGAAACTCCTGATTATACTTTAAAGATTGTTATAAATTTCACAGGCAAATCCCTTTAGCTGATAAAAAACGAATAGGAAATATCTTCTTCTGCACTAATACGATATGCATCTTCTACATCACTGCCCCAACTATCAATTCCACCTACTCCCCGAACTGCACCATATACACAAAGAACGGTTCTTCTTGCTGGTGGTAATTCTTCATGATGTGTTGCATTTTCAATCTCAGATGCCGTATATGGCAAACAGGAAAATGCAAATTTCTTATCTCTTTTTTCAATACGAAGTTTTTGCATTCCTTCTTCTTTTCGGCTATTATCAAGGCTTTTTGACCGATAAACTTCTACCCAATTTGTATTCATTCTCATTCCACATTCCTGTGGTACAAGATATGGTGTGAGTGATATATCATCTACCTGATAAACACCTTCTTTTGCTCCTGCCATTCTGTCGGGATAAGTTTCTCCTGATAATCCTTCATAAATATAGTTTTCTGCTAAGGTTGGCATGATAAAACGCATTCCAAAGACCGGAAGTTCCGACAGAGTTTCTTTTCCATAATAATGAACAAGCACACTTATTTTTCCGTTTTTATTCACTTCATATACTACATTAACCGTTGTAATTGGATTGGTAACTGTTTCATAAGTAAAACAGACACACACTTCATCTGCAAATACATTTTTTCCATATTTGTTATTGATAGGTGCGCAAGGCATACTTTGAGATACTCCATCCACAATTACTTCTATTTTTTTACAGCTTATAAACATATCTGCTGCAAGCCAGCTTCCGCTTTTTAAATGAAAACTGCTGCCTCTGTCATTATCGGTTAATGCTCTCCAAAAGGTCGGTTTAGGACAGCGATATAACCATTCATAACCATTTTTTACGAGTGATTCCAATCCTCCCTGTGCATAAGAGAAAATATAGTCAAAATCCGTTCCATGAACTCCCAATGTAAAATCTCCATATACCACTCTAAGCGGGCCATTATTTGTACAATTCATAGTAATACCTCACTTCCTGCATCGCCGGTTTTTCTTCACGATTTGCAAATAAAATACCGTTTGCTGAAAACTCATAATCTGCCGGTCTGTCATCAAAATCGCCGCCATAACGAAGAACTTCTTTCCCCGTTACTTCATCCGTTACATAAAGAGCCTGGTCAATGAAATCCCAGATAAATCCACCTTGATACATTTCATACTTATCAATTAATTTCATATAAGAACCAAGTCCTCCCATAGAATTTCCCATATCATGCATAAATTCACATAAGAGATACGGCTTCTTAGGATGATTGTTCAGATACGCTTCTACTTCCTGCGGCTTTGCATACATACGGCTTTCTATATCAGAAATGGTATCTTCATAAGCTCTGTTGTAAAAAGAACTTTCATAATGTACCAAACGTCCATCTTTTTTTTCTTTCAAATAAACGTTCATTGCTTCTATATCATCTCCCGCATAGGATTCATTTCCCAGTGACCAGAACAATATCGATGTATGATTTTTGAATGTTTCAAAGTTTGTTCTTACCCTATCAATCACTGCTTCTTTCCACTGTGGAATAGAGCCTGGAACGTTACAGGAAGGTTCAATTGCACCTAACTTTTGAAAAGAACCATGACTTTCAAGGTTTGTTTCTGACATTAGATAAATGCCATTTTTATCACACATATAATACCAAGGAATCTGATTTGGATAATGGCAGGTTCTTACCGAATTGATATTATTTTTCAAAATACATTCCATATCTGACTGCATTTCTTCCATACCAATACATCTGCCAGTTTTAGGACTCCACTCGTGACGATTTACCCCTGTAAGTATCAAACGTTTTCCATTTAAGTACATTATCTTGTCTATGATTTCTAATCTGCGAAATCCCACTTCATAAGGTACTACTTCTAATAATTCTCCATTTTCACTTACAACTTCCACATAGATACTGTAAAGATAAGGTGTATGATTATCCCATGCATTTATCTGTTTTAAATCTGCCTCTAATTTTGCAATCACTTTTTTCCCTTTGTATGAGAGATGTGCATTCTTCTTTAAAACTATTTTTCCGTTTTTATCTTTTAAAACAATCGTTACCCCAAATGCGTTCTCACAGACTGTCGAGATTTTAACATCTGCCAATAATTTTCCACTCTGATTGTCCGCTTTTAAAATAGGCTGAATCCATACATCTTCTACATGAATATCAGGTTTCGCTTTCAAAGATACATTTCTAAAAATGCCAAAAAAACGGAAGAAATCCTGGTCTTCTAAAAATGCTGCACTACTCATTTTATGTACTTCTACTGCAAGTATATTTCCTTCTTCTTTGATATAAGGTGTTAAGTCAAATTCCGATGGTGCAAAACTATCTTCTGCATAGCCTACAAATTCTCCATTTAACCATACATACATCGCCTGCTCTACACCTTCAAAACAAATACTGATTCGTTTTCCTAATAAATTTTTATCTAAATCAAATTTCTTTCTATAAGAACCTATTGGATTATAATCTGCTTCACTAAACATCCCTGCACCATCTCCTGCATTAGAAATGCTGTAAGCTCCTCTCCGATAATCCCATCCTTCCCAAGGATACATAGTGTTAATATATCGAATTTTATCATATCCTGCTAACTCAATATGTCCGGGAACCATAATTTCGTCCCATTCCTCTACTTTACATTCCGTCTTATAAAAATCCATAGGTCTTGTTTTTGCATTTTTACTAAAACAGAATTTCCATACTCCATTTAATGACTGTATCAGAGGATTCTTATTTTCCTTTAAATCTGCATAACTCACATAATAATTATGGTCACTATGTGCTGCTAATTGATTTACCCGAAATATTTCCGGATTATCTAACCATTTAATATCTGCTTTCATATTTTTCTCTCATTCCGAAGCGTTTACACTTCCATTTATTAATTTGTAACTATTCAGAGAATTTTCGAGCTTGGCTCTGAATAGTGACGTTAATTTTTTAACACATTTTATTTGCTCTTAATTTTTCATTTTCTTTTTCCACATTCATAAACGAAAGAATGATTGTAATAAGTAAATCAAGGATAAATGGAAGCCACAGATACATAAAATACATCATTTTAATACAACTATCCGGCTGTACTGCCATATCACCATTTATAAAACCACTTAAATCCAACATCCACCCAGAAAGTGCTGTACCAATACCACCACCGATTTTTACGCCTAACGAAGTGCAGGAATACATAGAACCATCAATTCTTTTTCCTTTTGTAAGATAGGTATATTCAGAACAGGAAGCAATCACTGCATTCATATCTCCCTGCCATGGTCCTTGTCCTAAAGCTGCGACTGCTGTAAATAAGAGCATCAGTGGAACACTTCCCATATAACCTGCTACTACAACCAAAAGTCTCCCTACTGTGGCAATCATATAGCTGTATTTATTTAACTGATACATCCCCTTCCACTTCGCCACCAAAGTTGGTGTAAATACCAGAGCAATAATGAGAGGAATATTGACTGCCCATGAGAACACACCAAACAGATTTTTGTTATGTAATACATAAGTCATAAAATAAATACCAACATTTATCATTGCACCGTATAACTGCTGTAAGATATAGACACCGCAAATCATGACATAGTATTTATTACTGAATAAGAGTTTTGCAGACTGTACTAATGTTAAATCGTCATCCTTCGATGTACTATTATCATTACTCTCACTTAATTCTTCTTCCGAAAGTTCTTTTACAGAAAATACGGAAAGCGTATTTGTAACAATACCAAGAATACAGTAGATGATTGCAATATTTCTCCAACCTTCTGCACCGCCTCCTAATGCATCTACCGCACCAACGGTAATCGTCTGAATTAGTAAACTTGTACTAAATGCGAAAATGAAACGAAAAGAACCCATTTGAACACGTTCACTGCTATTTTTCGTTACTAATGATGTCAACGCTGAATAGGCAATATTATTTGCTGTATAAAACACTGCGTTCAATAATGTATATGAAATGAAGAACCATACATACTGTGCAAACTGTCCCATATCTGTCGGAATCGCAAAAATGGCAAATAATGTTGCTGCACATCCAAAAAATCCATAAAACATCCAAGGTCTTGCCTTGCCCATTTTGCTCTTTGTCCGGTCAATCATCGTTCCAAAGAATACATCTGTTATACCGTCAAACAATTTTGATACTGCAATTAAGGTACCTACAATACCTGCATTTAAACCAATTGTATTGGTTAAATAAATCA
>CAYMHX010000165.1:0-5756 GCA_964390325.1 uncultured Roseburia sp.
TCCCCCGGAGGGTCTATATATGAGGCGAAGTTTTTAATCGCCGAATATATAGATGCCAGTATATTCAGTACTTTAGAAAACTGATTTGAGGTACAATACGTCAATTTGAGGAAGAACCAATTTGCTCATTTATAATAATTACATAAAGTTATAACGGACAAATCCCTGTCCGGCATCTGTCCGTCATTTTAATGATTTTACTCATATTTAAAGTACTTTTTGGATTCAATGCAACAACAATCCAACTTCTTTCATCGCCTGCTCAAGTACTAATTTTTTATTTTTATCACTTAATTCTGTCAATGGAAGTCTTAATCTGCCTGCATTTTTTCCCATTAAATTTAATGCAGCTTTTACAGGAATTGGGTTTACTTCACAGAAGATTGCTTGAATTAATTCTATATATTGAAGCTGTAATGCAAGTGCCACTTCTTGATTCCCTTCTAAATATTCCATTACCATATCGTGTGTTTCCTGTGGTGCAATATTAGAAAGTACAGAAATAACACCGATACCGCCTAACGATAAAATTGGTATAATCTGGTCATCATTTCCTGAATAAATATCCAATACTCCCTTTGCCTTTGATGCCAATACCGCAATCTGGCTGATATTTCCACTGGCTTCTTTGATTGCTGTCACATTCGGGCATTCCTTTGCAATGCGTATGGCTGTTTCAGGTAAAATATTACATCCTGTACGGGATGGTACATTATACATAATGATTGGAATTTTCACTGCATCTGCAATTGCCTTATAATGTAAAAATAACCCTTCCTGTGTAGCTTTATTATAATAAGGTGTTACCACCAATAATGCATCCGCACCCAAACTTTCTGCTGTTTTTGACATTTCCACTGCATTTTTTGTATTGTTACAGCCCGTTCCTGCAATTACAGGTACACGTTTGTTTACTTTTTCTATTACAAATTTCATAACAGAAATTCGTTCTTCTTCTGTCATTGTGGAAGGTTCGCCTGTTGTACCACATACAATAATGGCATCTGTATGCCCTTCTATTTGCATCTCAACCAATGCTTCCAGTGCTTCGTAGTTTACACTTTCATCTTCGAAAAATGGAGTCACCAATGCCACTCCAGCACCTTTAAAAATTGCCATAGATTGCCGCCTTTCTATAATATTTAAAATAATTTTTTCTGCAAAACTCAAATCAAAAATCACCTTTTAGCAATATGATTGCAGCCAGATACTAGGAACGATATTCCGGATGTTCTTCTAAAATTTCCGCAATCAATTCTCTTTCATCCATATGGTATTTCACACCCTTGATTTCCTGATAATCCTCATGTCCTTTTCCTGCAAGCACAATCACATCACCGTCTTTTGCATTTTTAATCGCATATTCGATTGCATCTTTACGGTCAGGAATTGTTACATATTCACCATCTGCTTTTTTCACACCAATTAAAATATCTGCAATAATATCCATCGGTTCTTCAAATCTAGGATTATCAGAAGTAACAATGGTCAAATCGGCTAATTTAGAAGAAACCTCTCCCATCTCATAACGTCTGGATTTTGCACGATTGCCTCCACAGCCGAATAAACATACCAAACGCTTTGGTTCGTATTCTTTTAATGTAGTAAGCAGGCTTTCTAAGGACATCGCATTATGTGCATAGTCAATCATTAAAGTAAATCTTGGTGAAATCGGAATAATCTCAATTCGTCCTTTTACCATAATGTGCTGTAACGCCTCTTTTATCACTTCCTCTTTTACTCCAAAGTGACGACAGATAGCAACTGCTGTCAAAGAATTATACACACTAAACCGACCCGGTACATTAATATCTACATTAAAATCCATATCCCCTCCGATATGATATGTTACGCCGATAAAGCCTGGTTTGTGAATTAAATTCATGTGTTCTGCACGCAAATTTGCCTGCTCTGAAAATCCATAAGTTTCTACTTCACAAGTATGTTCTTTTAATATATTTTCTAAATGCTCACTGTCTGCGTTTAAGATACCTGTTTTACACTGTTTAAATAACAGGCTCTTGCAATGCATATAGTCTTCAAAATCTTTATGTTCATTTTCACCGATATGGTCAGGCTCTAAATTGGTAAATACGCCATAATCAAAGGTAAAACCTGCTACACGATGCAGCATCAGTCCCTGTGAAGAAACTTCCATTACGACAGCTTCCATACCTGCATCTACCATTTCTTTAAAATAGGACTGCAATTCATAAGACTCCGGTGTCGTATTTTTAGCCGGAATATGTTTATCACCAATCACAATTTCAATCGTTCCGATTAATCCTGTCTTAATTCCAGATGACTCTAAAATAGATTTAATAATATAAGTCGTTGTCGTTTTTCCCTTTGTTCCTGTAATACCAATCGTTTTTAATCTTCTTGCAGGATGACCAAAATATGCAGCAGACATACAAGCCAATGCATAACGATTATTTTCTGTCAAAATCACTGTCACATCTGCTGGAACTTCTACTTCTTTTTCCACTACCACAACCTTTGCACCCTTTGCCACTACATCAGGAATAAAATCATGTGCATCCCGAACCGTTCCTGAAATACATACAAAAACAGAACCTTCTTCTACTTTTCTGGAATCGTATACTAATGTTGTAATTTCTGTATCAATGCTTCCCTGTTTTACTTCATAGGTTAATTCTTCTAATAAATTTTGTAATTTCATAGTTTCCTCCTAAATCTATACTTCAATCTCACCTTCAAATACCGTCACCGCCGGTCCTGTCATAAAAATATGATTGCTTTCTCTGTCATATTCAATATTTAAGTCACCGCCTAGTAAATGTACCAGTACTTTATCCTCTGTATAACCATTTAAAATACAAGCCATCACACTCGCACAAGTTCCTGTTCCACAAGCCCATGTTTCTCCTGCGCCGCGCTCCCAAACACGCATATTGATTTCGCTTCTACTGATAAATTGTACAAACTCTGTATTGATTCGTTTTGGAAATAACTTATGATTTTCAAAACATGGTCCTACTTCCTCAATTGCCAAATGCTTCGTATCTGCCACAAACACAACTGCATGAGGATTTCCCATCGATACGCAGGTCATTTTCCACTCTCTGCCCTGTACCACAATACTTTCATTAATCACCCTTTCCTTTTCAGAAAGCACAGGAATTTTTTTCGCTTCTAAAATCGGCTCGCCCATATCCACACGAACCATCGTTACTTTACCATCTTCTACGGTTAAATCTAACTCTTTCACCCCTGCTCCGGTTTCAATCGTAATATGTGTTTTATCCGTCATTCCATGGTCATACACATATTTTGCCACACAACGAATACCATTTCCACACATTTCCCCCATCGAACCATCTGCATTATACATTTTCATCTGGAAATCTGCTATTTCTGACGGACAGATTAAAATCAAACCATCCGAACCGATTCCAAAATGTCTTTTGCTGACCTTTATTGCAGCTTCCGACGGATTTTCTACTGTTTCCTCAAAACAATTCACATAAACATAATCATTTCCACAACCATGCATCTTTGTAAACTTCATACCAATCTCCTTTTTCTTTCTAATCCTATTTCTTTCAAATGTTTCCCTTTTACCAGTATTATACAGGACACTATTTTAAAAAAATATAAAATATGTGTTTAAAATATTGCATATTGTGCTGATACCTTTTAAAATATAACTATTCAGAACCTCCATTATTTTAACAGAAAGGATTTCTATTTTTTATGGACGAATATCAAAAAATCGGTTACTTACATGATAATTTTAAAATTTTCCACTTGTCAGATACCTCACATAAAGAATTTGTCTATCACTATCACGATTTTAACAAAATTCTTATTTTTCTAAAAGGTAACGTTACCTATACAATTGAAGGACGTTCTTACGATTTAGCTCCCAATGACATTGTCTTTGTAAATGCAGGAGAAGTTCATAAACCAACGATAAACCATAATTCAAACTCTCCCTATGAGCGAATTGTAATCTATGTTTCTCCCGATTATTTAGAGTCTTATCAAAAAGGAAATGCTGACTTAAATAGCTGCTTTCATCAAACACATAAAGAACAGTCTCACGTTCTGCGTATGAAATCTTTTTCAAGCAGTCCCTTAAATAACTGTATACAAAGGTTAAAACATTCTTTACATGATAAAGCATTTGCAAGCGAGCTGTTCCAAGAAGTCTTATTTTTAGAATTTATGATTGAATTAAACCGTGCCATCCTCTGTGATGCCATTACCTATATTAATAATACTTCTTCAAACCTAACCATCCTTTCTCTAATTGAATACATAAACACACATTTAACCGAAGACCTCTCAATTGATATTCTGGCAAACCACTTTTTTTTAAGCCGATATTATCTGATGCATACCTTTAAAGAAGAAACCGGTTACACGATTGGAAATTATCTAACAGCAAAACGATTGTTATTAGCAAAAGAAATGATTGCCACAGGCACACCAATTACAGAAGTCTGTTATGCGTGTGGTTATAAAAATTATTCTACTTTTTTAAGAGCTTATAAAAAAACCTTTGGAAAACCTCCGCGAGAAAAAAATTAATGGTTGCGAAACAAGCATTCCTTTTGTATACTAAAGGGAAGTGTGTTACTGTTCACTTCGTTCTCAGTAAAACATGAGCAAGCTCATGCTTTGATTTCTGCATAAAAATTGGCTACGCAAAGCAGAAATCAACTCTTGAATCACATTCTTTCCCAATCAGACAGTAAATGTCTGATTGCTCTCTGAACAATAACGCTGACTTTTTTAGGAGGGAATTTTATGTATTACAATAATATTACTGAACTCATTGGAAATACTCCATTATTGAGTTTAAAAGAATCTACTAATTACAATATTTTCGCCAAAGCTGAATTTTTAAATCCGGGCGGAAGTATTAAAGACCGAATTGCACTCAATATGCTGGAAGAAGCTGAAAAAAACGGTCAGTTAAAACCTGGAATGACTATTATCGAACCAACTTCAGGAAACACTGGTATCGGTCTTGCTTTATGTGGAATTCGCAAAGGTTATCCGGTCATCATCGTCATGCCTGAAAATATGAGTGAAGAACGCAAAAAAATCATCAAAGCACTCGGTGCAGAACTTGTTTTAACACCACCTGAACTTAGCATTGGTGGTTCTGTTGACAAAGCAATCGAAATTGCTTCTTCTTCAGATAAATACTTCGTTCCACAGCAGTTTGAAAATCCTGCAAATCCAACTGCACACTATCGCACTACTGCCGTAGAAATTGTAGAACAGTTAAATCAAAAAATTGATGTATTTGTGTCAGGTATCGGAAGCGGCGGCACATTACAGGGAATTGCTTCTTATTTATTAGAAAAAAATCCAGACTGCAAAATTGTAGCCGTTGAACCAAAAAATGTTTCTGCACTTTTAGGAGATGAACCGGGACTTCATCAAATTCAAGGCATCGGCGACGGATTTATTCCTGCTGTCTTAGATACGAATATTATTACAGATATTGTCGAAGTAACAGACGAAGATGCCATTGAAACTGCCAGAGAACTTGCACGCATTCAAGGCTTCTTAGTAGGAACTTCCTCAGGTGCAAATGTATGGGCTGCAAAACAGATGGCTAAAAAATATGGAGAAGATAAAACCATCGTAACCATTCTTGCTGATAGAGCAGAACGTTATTTTAGTACAGCACTTATCTAATATTTATAAAAATAAATGTAACTATATATTCGGCGATAAAAAATTACGCCTCATATATAGCCCTCCGGGGGATGCAC
>CAYMHX010000166.1:0-5715 GCA_964390325.1 uncultured Roseburia sp.
CTGTTTTTCTTCCATAATCAAGATGTTATATACGCCTGCTTTACCCGATTTCGCATAACCGACATTTTCCAAGTTCCCTGCCATGCTCTTTTGACGGTATAAATAATATGGTTTCAATCCCATTTCCTTACAATAAGAAGAAACCAAATCCATATGCTCCTGTGTATTTACCATCTCGTAATCTTTATAATCCTCTTTAAACATATTTAAACGGGCTGCACGTTTCAAGGCAAGAGAATGTACGGTCAAGTTATCAGGAT
Source organism: uncultured Roseburia sp. (assembly GCA_964390325.1). Lineage (GTDB taxonomy): Bacteria > Bacillota > Clostridia > Lachnospirales > Lachnospiraceae > Roseburia. The sequence continues at coordinate 261 of CAYMHX010000166.1, forward strand.
TTAACTTTTTAATCTGCTCCATAGTACATTTTACATCATCTAATGTTTCATTTGGAAGCCCTAAAATCAAGTCCATATTAATATTGTCAAATCCTAATTCTCTTGCTATTTTATAGCTTTCAATGGTCTGTTCTACCGTATGATGACGCCCGATTAATTTTAATGTTTCGTCCTTCATTGTCTGTGGATTAATGGAAATACGGGTAATCCCCCACTTCCTTAATACTTCTAATTTTTCTCTGGTAATGCTGTCAGGTCGTCCTGCTTCTACCGTAAATTCCACACAATGCGACAAATCAAAATGACATTTTATCATACGAATTAATCTATCAAGCTGATATGGTTCTAAAGTGGTCGGTGTACCACCTCCAATATAAATCGAATTTAACTTTTTATGATAAAATTTCACTGCTGTAAAACGAATTTCTTTCTCTAACGCATCTAAATATGCATCTACCTGATTTCTCCACGCTGACAATGGATAAGAAGTAAAAGAACAATATAAACAGGTTGTCGGACAAAATGGAATACCAATATAAAGGCTGTACCCCTTCTCATAATCAATCTTTTGCAATAGCTTTAATTCTCGCTCTGCAATATCAATCGACAGCTCTATTTTTTCATCCGAAGCAAAATAGGTTTCCTTCATATACTGTTCAATTTCTGTTCGGCTCTTTCCTTCCTCTAAAAGCTTCATTGGAATCTTTGTCGGACGAATCCCTGTCAATGTTCCCCAAGGCAAGGTAGTTTTACTATAATCCACAAGCATTTGATATAAATGCTGTTTCAACTGATTTTTGGTTTCTTTACGGTCTGCAAAATCCACTGCAAACACATCTCTTTTTTCCTCCAACTCGCTTGTTAAAAGAATATCAATTTCATCTTCTGCATAAGTAATGTCAATCCGAAATTCGATTTCCTCGTCATAAACTTTTTCTTCTGCCGTAGCACTGACATTCTGCTTTGGATAGAATGCTTTTATCAAAGAGTGGATATCATATTCAAATTCTGGTCGATTTAATTTTGCTAAAATCATACTAATCCCCATTTCTGAGCAATTTTTTTGCGAAGTATTATAAAAACGGATTGTTTATCCGTTCCATTCCAATACTGGTCATTTCTCCATGCCCTGAATAAACAGCTGTTTCATCCGGAAGTACCATTAATTTTTCTTTAATCGCACGAATTAACTGCGAAGCACTTCCTTTTGGAAAATCAGTACGTCCAATCGAGCCTTCAAATAAGGTATCACCACTGAATACAACATTCTGTTCGTTAAAATAATAACAACAGCCTCCTACTGTATGACCAGGAGTAAAAAGTACCTTTACCTGAAAGCCTGCCAATTCCAATACTTCTCCATCTTTTACATAGATATCTGCATAATAGACATCTCTTTTTCCTTCCCACCCCGATAAATTAATACTCGGATTTTCTAAGGTTTCTTTTTCTGCCTCATGTGCATACACTTTTACGTTTAACAGCTTTGACAGCTCCTCTGCTGCCAAAGCATGGTCAAAATGTCCATGTGTCAACAAAATTCCTACAGGTATCAATCCATGTTCCTTTACCTTATCTGCAAGCTGTTTTGCCATATCCCCCGGGTCAATAATTAACACTTCTTTTGTATCATCATTTATCGCAAAATAACAATTTGTGGCAACCATTCCCACCACATACTGTTGAATTTTTAATGGAACCATCTTAAATTTCTCCTAGTATAACGCATTTTCTATATATTCACTACTCTCACTCAAAACTGCTCACTCACTGAGCAGTTCGTATCTTTTTTATTCTTTTTAGGTAACTATTCAGTACCTTCATAGTTATCTAAATTTTTATTAAAAATAGAACCTCACTTGGAGATTCTATTTCATTCATTTATCAATTCTATCAGCCGCCTGTCGTTCTTGCAATATCAATAATATTATCAATCTGGCGAAGACGCTCGATAAGACTTGTTAATTCCTTCTTTCCTCTGGTATTAAAAGAAATATCTATGGTAGCTATTCCCTGCTTGCTGACATTGGAATGAATTGCGTTAATATCAATTTCACGCTCAGTAAATACCTTTGAAATATCCACCAAAAGTCCGGTACGATTATTACAAAACACCTTAATCTCTGTCAGATATAGTCCACTGGAAGAAGCAGTTTCATCATGCTGCCATTCTGCATCTATCAAACGGTTTCTGTCAATATCCGAAATATTCATTACATTAATACAATCAGTACGATGAATAGACACACCACGTCCTCTTGTTACAAAGCCTACAATTTCATCACCCGGAACAGGACTACAGCATTTTGAAAAATGAACTGCCACATCATACAATCCCTTTACAATAATACCACTCTTAGAACGCTTCTGTGCGTGTTTATCCTTATTTTCTGTAATCGTTTCTAATACTTCGGTATCTGTTACATTCGCCAAATGGTCTTTTTTATACTCCTCATACATTCGGCTTACAATTTGACCTTCCTTCAAACCGCCATGTCCTACCGTTGCAAGACAGGCATTCCAGTCATGGAAACCATATTTGCGAAGAATTTTCTCCTGATATTCTGTTTTATTAATATCATGGAAATTAAGACCTTTCGTCTTAGCATAAGCAATTAAAGCTTCCTTTCCACGAACAATATTTTCTTCCTTTGACTGGCTTCTAAACCACTGATTAATCTTATTTTTCGCTTGTGTACTCTTAACCATACCAAGCCAATCTCTGCTTGGTCCTTTCGAGTTCTGCGAAGTAATAATTTCAATACGGTCACCGTTTTTTATTTTATAATCAATCGGTACCAGTTTTCCGTTTACCTTGGCTCCTACCATCTTATTTCCGACAGCAGAATGAATACTGTAAGCAAAGTCAATCGGATTTGAACCGCTTGGTAAATTTTTCACATCCCCTGAAGGCGTAAAACAGAATACGGCATCCGCAAATAAGTCTAAGTCACTTTTTAACATACTCATAAACTCTTTGTTATCAGACATATCCTGCTGCCATTCTAAAATCTGACGAAGCCAGCTTAACTTTTCTTCTTCTGTCACCGTCGTGTGCGTTTCCACACCATTATTTGCCTCTTTATATTTCCAATGAGCAGCAATACCATATTCTGCCGTACGATGCATTTCCTTTGTCCGAATTTGAATTTCAAAAGGCTGTCCTGACGGACCGATTAAAGTCGTATGCAAAGATTGGTACATATTCGGCTTTGGCATCGCAATATAATCTTTAAAACGTCCCGGAATCGGAATATACATTTCATGAATGATACCCAATGCTGCATAACAATCTTTTAACGAATCTACAATAATACGAATCGCAAATAAATCATAAATCTGCTCTAACGTCTTATCCTGATTCTTCATCTTCTTATAAATACTAAAAAAATGTTTCGCCCTGCCACTAATTTCTGCCTTAATTCCTGCCTCATCAACATGTGCCTTTACTTCATCCGCAAGAGAATGAATATACTGCTCTCTGGCACTCTTACGCTGTGCAATCTGTACCCCCAAATCTTTATAGGCTTCCGGTTCTAAATATTTTAACGATAAATCGTCTAATTCCACTTTAATTTTAGAAATACCAAGCCGCTGTGCAATCGGTGCATAGATTTCCATGGTTTCTCTGGCTTTTTCTTTTTGCTTTTCCGGTTTCATATGCTTTAAGGTACGCATATTGTGCAAACGGTCTGCCAATTTAATCAAAATAACACGAATATCTTTTGCCATGGCAAGAAACATTTTTCGCAAATTCTCTGCCTGAACCTCTACCTTATCTGCATCATAAGATAACTGTCCTAATTTGGTCACACCGTCTACTAACAGTGCCACTTCTGCACCAAACTCTTTTTTAATCTCCTCGTCCGTCATAACAGTGTCTTCCACAACATCATGCAAAAGTCCTGCCACAATTGTTTCTTTATCCAACTCTAAATCTGCCAAAATAATTGCCACACACAACGGATGAATGATGTAAGGCTCACCTGATTTGCGAACCTGCCCATCGTGGGCATCGTATGCAATACGATATGCTTTTTCAATCTGTGAAATATCTGCCGATGGATGATATTTGCACACACTCTTAATTAATTCGTCATATAAAACTTCCGGACTTTCAAATTCTTTCATATTTTTTAAATTCTGTTCCACTCGACTTGCAGAAAACGCTTCCATAACACACTCCTCATTTCTGAGCGATTTACGCAAAGACCCACTATCACGCTCTTTTTCCAAATTCTCAAATGACTTTCTACAAATGCAATTATTTCTTACTTACGTTACAAAATTGTATCTACATATTATATTTTATTTTCCGGCAAAAATCAACGTTTAATCATAATGTAAGCATCATTTCTCTCTTATTTTTATAGCATTTTTTGATATTTTTTGTAAAATATCCCATCCAGCAACATTTCTTTTTCAAATAAAAATCCCAATTTTTCAAGCAAATGCACCGACACCTGATTCTTTGGCTCTACCAAACTATATACTGCTTCAAACCCAAGTTCTTGTTTTACATAGTCTAAAATTCCTTCACATACCTCTGTCGCATAACCAATCCCCTGATAAGGTGTCCCAATCGCATATCCGAACTCCAGTTCTCCTTCAAATTCTTCCCGATGTTCAACCCCTGCTCTGCCAACCAGTTTTCCACTTTTCTTTTCAAACACCAGCCACATTCCATAGCCGAAAAAACGATACATATTTTCAATATATGCCTTTTGATATTGGTATTCCTCCTCATAAGGATACAGCCCTTCCATATAATCCGTCATTCCCTCATAAGTATACAATTCAAACAAATCGTCCATATCCGTCAAATCCAACTCTCGAACCATAAGACGTTTTGTCTCCAATATCTTCCAAGGAATCTTATAATGTCTTTGATAAATCCGTTCTAAAAATAAAAAATCAACCTCCTCAAAACCTTCGATTACCATATCTACACTTGGAAGTATTTGATTTCCAAAATCCTCTGCTTTCTGATAAACCGCAGCTGCCATCCCTACCAAAACTGCATCTGCTAAAATTTCTACATTTTCTGAGATAAGCAGAATTTCTTTTAATCCCTGCCACCCGCTTTTTATCTGCAGTAACATTTCTTGTGCTAAATCCGTATCCATTACACAAATTTCTCCTGTTTCAAACTGTTCTTTACAATTTTTCTTTAAATAACCAATCTGTTCTTCCGACAATTCCCAAATAATAACTTTCATTCCTTTTTTCCACCTTAATTTTCTATTTCATTAGAAAAAACTATTAAACTATAATTGTATAATATTTTAAACTTGCTCAATTATAGTATCTTAGAACAAACCTTTTTTACAAATTATTTTCCTACAAAAATTTTACACTATCAATACAATTTTTAGAATTGTAACCCTTTCACTGTTACTGGTTACTGTTCACTCCGTGACCAGCAACGATTGATTTTTGCATGAAAATTTGCTTC
>CAYMHX010000167.1:0-5656 GCA_964390325.1 uncultured Roseburia sp.
GCGATAAAAAACTACGCCTCATATATAGACCCTCCGGGGGATGCACACACATGCGAATAAGGAACTTGTCACTTCGTGACCGCATGTGGCGCAGACGGTAATTATTAATCACCGTCTATATATTTATGGTGTTACCCAAGAATTTAGGCATGGAAGTTTCGTAACTATTTAGTGCCTTCATAGTTACAATATTTCTTAAATTTGACGATATGCAACCATTCAGAGCCAATGTTTTGAAGCTTAGCTCTGAATCGTTATAAAAATCTATTTCGCTTCTTTTTCTACAGTTTTTGGTGCTTCATATTTTACATCCCACTGCCAGCAAAGACGACCATATCTGCGTGTAATCTCTCGAATCTGTTTCTGTAACTTCTTAGAAAGTTCTTTCTTTGTTACTCTCCATCTCCAGTTTGTTCCAACTGTAGAAGGCCGGTTCATACGACAGTCATTGTCACAGCCGAGATAATCCTGCATTGGAATAATACACATATGTGCATGAGATTTCATAATCTCACAGATAAAACACCAGTAAATTTCTTCGTCAGGAGTAAAGTGATTATTCAAATAATCTCTTGCCATCTTTCTTTCTTCTTTTAAGATGCCCTTAAACCAACCTGTTAATGTCTCATTGTCATGTGTTCCTGTATAAGCAACACTGTTTTCACAATAATTATGTGGAAGATAGTCACTTGCATTTCCTGTATCTCTGGAATCGAATGCAAATTCTAATACCTTCATTCCAGGGAAGCCTGACTCACTTACCAACTGTTTTACAGTATCAGTCATATAACCTAAGTCTTCTGCGATAACCGGACGGTCACCTAATACTTCCTTCATTCTGCGGAATAAGTCCATTCCAGGTCCTTTTTCCCATTTTCCGTTGATAGCGGTTTCTTCCCCATAAGGTATTGTATAATATTCATCAAAGCCTCGGAAATGGTCAATTCGCACTACATCATAGAGCTTAAAGCAATAGCTTAAACGGCTCATCCACCACTGATAACCTGTTGACTTATGATAATCCCATCTGTATAAAGGATTTCCCCAAAGCTGTCCTGTTGCAGAAAAGCCATCAGGCGGGCATCCTGCTACTGCGATTGGAAGATTTTCCTTATCTAAATAGAAAAGTTCCGGATTTGCCCACACGTCAGCACTGTCCATTGCAACGTAAATTGGAATATCTCCAATGATATTAACCCCATTTTCGTTTGCATATTTTTTCAATGCAACCCACTGTTCATAATACTTAAACTGCATATACTGCTGGAACTCAATGTCAAAATAAAGCTCTTTACGATAGTAATCCATCGCAAAACCGTATCTAAGACGGATATCCTCTGCCCATTCTGTCCACTGTTTTCCTTCAAATCTGTCTTTGACAGACATGAAAAGTGCATAGTCTTTTAACCACCATGCATTTTCTTCCACAAAACGGTTGTAATCAGGGTTCTGGCTGATATTGCTGCGTTCATAAGCTTTTCTTAAAAGCTGGTAACGGCCTTTATAGATTTTTTCATAATCAATGTCAGACTCGTTATCGCCAAAATCAACCTTATTACATTCCTGTTTTGTCAGTACGCCTTCTTCAATCAACTTTTCCAAATCGATGAAATATGGATTTCCTGCATAAGTAGAGAATGACTGATATGGAGAATCTCCATAACTTGTTGGCACCAATGGAAGAATTTGCCAATAGCACTGTCCTGCTTCTTTCAGCCAGTCTACAAATTCGTATGCACTCTTAGAAAAGCATCCGATGCCGTACTTAGACGGAAGACTTGAGATTGGTAATAAAATACCTGCTGTTCTGTTCATATTTTCCTCCTTGATATAATGTCTATAATTCATGCTTCCTATTTCCTTTCATAAAGACTATGCAATTGCACGAACACAAACATCCATATAAACCTGCATCGCAGGCAGAATTTCATATGTAATTTTTGCCTTATTGCAAATTCCTTACAAAGTTTCATATTTACGCAATCATTACGCAACAATTATATTATTTATTGCATTGATTTTGCAAGACTTTTTGCATAAAATATGACAATTTCTACTCTTTTCACTAAATTTAAGACTACTTTTTTATTAGTTTTTAACAATGTAATTCGAGATTATTTCTATTTTTTCTCTAAGTTATATTTTATCGTTTGCAAAGCATTTAATTTTTTGCTACTTTTCGCATTATCCCTTGCATTAATATTTGACTTTTTTGCATGAATATTTTACAATAAAATTATCGTAACTATCTATTCTAATCCCCTTTTAAAATAAAGGCTCAACCGAATTTGATTAGAACTTAACGTAAAGAACAATAGCTGCGGTGCAAAATTTATAAAATGATTTAGGAGGCTTCACCATGGCTGTTACCTTAAAAGATGTTGCTGCATTAGCAGGCGTTTCCCCATCTACTGTTTCCAGAACTTGTAAAAATCATCCTTCCATCAGTGATGAAACCAAAGAAAAGGTTCGTCGTGCAATCATTCAACTTGGATATGATACAAATTTTTCATCAGGAGATGACTCCTCCTCTGAAACAAAAACTATCGGTATCATTCTTCCCCCTTATCAAAAAGAAGTATTTGAAAATACCTTTTTTTTAGAAGCCATTCGCGGTGTCAGTTCTTTTTGCAATCACAAAAATTATACCAATACCATTCTTACCGGAAGTTCGGATGAAGAACTTTTATCAGTCATTCATTCTATGGCAAAACAAGGTAAAGTAGATGGTTTTATTGTTCTTTATTCCCGTGCAGATGATTCCATTATTGACTATCTTTATAATGAAGGACTTTTATACGCCATTGTTGGAAAAGCCAATCAGCATATCAACCAGACAATTTATATCGACAATGACAATCGGCTTGCAGGACAAGACGCTACAGAATATTTAATTAAAAAAGGACATGAAAAAATTGCGTATATCGGACAGGATTTTCAGCTTTTATTTTCTTTTGAACGGAAAAACGGCTATCAGTTTGCCATGTTTTCTCATAATCTGCCAACTCCATCCGAATATTGTGTAGAACTGCCTTTAGAAAGTGATACACATTTTGATTATATCAAGCAATTGCTCTCTTTACCGAACCGTCCGACTGCTGTTGTGGTAAGTGATGATATCATTGCATTTATGCTCAAATATGTCTGCATGGAATTAAATCTTTCGATTCCAAATGATTTGTCGATTGTTTCATTTAATAATTCACTAATTGCCCGATTCGCTTCGCCGCAGATTACTTCGATAGATATTAATGCATTTCAACTTGGAGCAGAGGCAGCTTCACAGATGATTAATCATATTGAGAATCCGAATTTGATGGCGACGAAGATAATTGTACCGCATCAGTTAGTGGAGCATGGGAGTTGTAGAAAACTTTAAAGAGCAGCCGAGAGAAAATCGCTTCTTTCTCTCGGCCGCCCTAATATTCTTAAAAACTATATATTCGGCGATTAAAAACTTCGCCTCATATATAGACCCTCCGGGGGATGCACACACACGCGTATAAGGAATTTGTCACTTCGTGACCGCGTGTGGCGCAGGCGTGATTTTCAATCACCGCCTATATACTTTATTTTTTAATGAAATCTAAACTTGTCCAACAATCCTTTCAGATGTGCTGCCAGTGCGGATAATTCTTCACTAGATGCTGCACTTTCCTGTGCTGTTGCTGAATTTGTTTCCACTACAACGGAAATATCATTCACTCCCTGCGTAATCTGTTCTGCCGCCACTGCCTGATGTTTTGATGCCTCTGCAATATTATCAACGGCTGTACTTACATCATTTACCTGTTCTACTACTTTCTCCAAAGATAGTGCTGCTATCTTCGTAAGAGAAGTGCCTTCTTCGACTGCACTTAATGCATTTTTAATTAAGACCGCTGTTTCTTTTGCTGCAACAGATGACTGTTCTGCCAATGCCCGCACTTCATCTGCAACAATTGCAAATCCTCGTCCTGCTTCACCAGCACGCGCTGCTTCAATTGAAGCATTTAAGGATAATAAATTTGTCTGCTCTGCAATTTCCTCAATTGTACGCATGATTGCCGCAATTTCATTTGAAGACTCTGCAATTCGTTCCATTGCCACTGTCATATTATGCATATGTTCATTGCTCTGTAAAATATCCTTATTCATATTTCCGACAATCTGTTTTACTTCTCCCGCCTGTTGGGCATTATGCTGAATTTTTACTGAAATATCATCTACGTTCTGTGTCAGCTCTTGAATGGAATGTGCCTGTTCGGTCGCACCTTCCGCCAAAGATTGTGATGCCGCTGCGACATCATCCGACCCTTTTGACACCTGGTCGGCATTTCCATTGATTTCCTTCATTGTCTGATTTAACGATGCTACAATTGCCCGAAACGATGCCCCAATCTGTGAAAAATTCCCCTGATAATCTTTTGTAACATCAATGGTAAGATTTCCTTCTGATAATTCCTCCAAATTATCACTAATATCTTTAATAATCTCATTGAGGGAATCTATGGTAGTTCCCAAAGATTTCATCAATGTTTCTGTTTCATCATTTGTATTTATCAACTGTGTTTCTGCTTCCAGATTACCCTCCGCTAAAAGATTTAACCGTTCTACGCAGATTCCAATTGGCTGTGCAATTTTTTTACCAGTGCGTCTTCCAAGTACCAGACCAATTGCCGTAAAGACAGCCACTAAAATTATTACTACTATTACTGTAGCAATCAATGGTGCAATAAAATCCTTTAATGCTGCACAAACTGCAATGGACCAGTTTTCATATTCCGGCACTGGAGAATAGGCAGCCATTTCTATCAGACCATTATAGGTATAAATACCAATTCCGGTTTCACCTGCTGCCATTTTTTCTACTACTTCTCCCATCTTCTTTAAAGAAAGGTCTGTTTTTCCTTCTTCAATTAAATTTTCATTTCCTACTAAAGTGGAATCAATATCTGCTATGGTAAGCCCTGTATCGTCTGCCATAAAAGCGGAACCGTTATCTCCAACTTCAATCGAACGCATCATATCATTTAATACTTCACCGTCCGGCAGATATACAATCGCACCAATTGGTGTCGTATGTGGAATACCACCTTCCCATAATGGTGCTGATACCATAAATGTCGCACGTCCCAGTTCTGCATCATATTCCGGAGTGCTTACATAAGTATTCCCTTTCATTGCTTCAGTAAAATTCTTTGTATCCGAATAATTCTTTCCGGTAAAAATATCATAACCATTTGCATCTAAAATCATGCCTGATATCAAATTATGGTCATTTACCCTCTGTTCAATAATTGCTTTTTTATCCGATACCAAACGTTCCGGGTCCGCTAGTCTTGCAATACTTCCTGTTTCGTAAGCAATTGCAATATAATCTTTCAACGAAGCCCTCACTAACTCTCCTGCAATGTGAGAAGACTCACTTAAAACAGACTTCACAGACTCTGTACATACATAATAGCTGCTGGCAATAGCCAATAGTCCGAGAATTATATTAAATGTAATTACTAAACGTGCCACACCTTTTGAAATCTTTTGTTCGATTCCAAATTCCTCTTTTTTTCTGAAAACTCTTTTGTTCAATCTAAATGCCCTCCTTTTCACCACTACCTATCATGGCACTTTTGGGCAAATTTTTCAAGAGGAAATGTTAGAAATTGTTATTTTATTG
>CAYMHX010000168.1:0-5646 GCA_964390325.1 uncultured Roseburia sp.
AGAATAAAACAGAAGATGTGCCAATCGGTGTAATCGCTGTAGATTCTATCTATACACCAGTTGAGCGTGTAAATCTTTTAGTAGAAAATACACGTGTAGGTCAGGTTACTGACTATGATAAACTTACATTAGATGTTTATACAAATGGAACTCTTGAACCAGATGAAGCAGTAAGTTTAGCTGCTAAGGTTTTAAGTGAGCATTTATGTCTTTTCATTGATTTATCAGAAGCTGCACAGACAGCAGACATCATGATTGAAAAAGAAGATAATGCAAAAGAAAAAGTTCTTGAGATGAACATAGATGAACTTGAATTATCTGTACGTTCTTACAACTGCTTAAAGAGAGCAGGTATCAACACTGTAGAAGAGTTGACAAACAGAACACCAGAAGATATGATGAAAGTTCGTAACCTTGGACGTAAGTCCTTAGAAGAAGTATTAGCTAAATTAAAAGAGTTAGGACTTCAGTTAAATCAGGGGGAAGAATAAAGCAAGCCTGTGGATTGCGCTTACTTGTGAATTGCTAACGTTCACAAGTTTCCTTGTTAAAAGTTTATTTGTATAAGGAATTGAACTACTAATGTTTAAACGGGTTCCTTATGAAAGCCCCATAGTTACATTTATGAGCAGGCAGAAACAGTAAACCCGATGCGTATGGAGTATGTCTGGTGAACGGAGAAATCTGATTCACGTATTCATGAGTGGCAGTTAATAACACAAGTATATGGTATTCGGTAAGTAAGTCCAATGAGCGTGGCCGGATATCCCACAAAATGGAGGAAAAGAAAAATGGCAAAATATCGTAAATTAAGCAGAACATCAGATCAGAGAAAAGCATTATTAAGAAGCCAGGTAACAGCATTATTAAACAACGGCAAAATCGTTACAACTGAAGCAAAAGCGAAAGAAGTAAGAAAAATCGCTGAAGGTCTTATTGCATTAGCAGTAAAAGAAAAAGATAATTTCGAAGAAGTTACTGTAAAAGCAAAAGTTGCTCGTAAAGATGCTAATGGCAAGAGAGTAAAAGAAGTTGTAGATGGTAAGAAAGTTACTGTATATGACGAAGTAGAAAAGACAATCAAAAAAGATATGCCTTCTCGTCTTCATGCTCGTAGAGAAATGTTAAAAGTTCTTTACACAGTAACAGATGTTGCTGATGGCAAAAAGAGAAACAGAAAAGAAGTTGATTTAGTTGCAAAATTATTCGATGAAATCGCTCCTAAGTATGTAAACCGTAACGGTGGTTACACAAGAATCGTTAAGATTGGTCAGCGTAAAGGTGACGGTGCTTTAGAAGTATTACTTGAGTTAGTATAATAATATTTATGATTCGAAAACCCAGTTGCAGAAGCGACTGGGTTTTTTTGTTGTGTTTTAAAGTGGATTTGGTTATAATATATAGGTGGTGATTAATAATTACCGCCTGCGCCACATGCGGTCACGAAGTGACAAGTTCCTTATTCGCATGTGTGCGCATCCCCCGGAGGGCTATATATGAGGCGTAATTTTTTATCGCCGAATATATAGTTATTTAAAGTCAAGGCAATTTACATAAAAGGTATGAAGTTTATGCTAAATCTATAGATTTGATATGTATCAAAAAGAGTATAGAAATGGAGAATAAAAAATGAAGGGCGAAGAAAAGAGATTTTATGAAACAGATACTTCTTATATATCCGTTATGGATGATTCGATACAGATAAAGAAAAAAGATGGGAAGAAGAAAACATTTGGTACAATAGAAATTTGTAGTGGATTTTCGATAGAATTAGGCAGAACCGTTCAGCAATTTCAAGAGGTGTTGTGGGGAGAAACAGAACTGCCTTTGGTAATTTTGCATCCTAGAGACAGAAGTGGTGAAGATTGGATAAGAAATGGATATTATATATGTTTTATAGATACTATGTATCTTGGAGAGGCAGAAGATGTTACTTTGGCTTATTTAGAATGTAGAAAAGAAGCGGAAGATAAAGTAATCATATGTAGAGTTACTTGTAGCAGAAAATATTTAGATTATGGAAATGAGTTGAGATTTGGAAAGATTGGAAGTTTATGGGAATTAAAAATTCCATATACAGAGGATTTAGAGGAAAATAAAAAGCAAGTACAAAAAGTTGTGGAAGATTTCATTGGTGCTTCTGAAGATGAGAATTTTGTTATCAATGCTACTTACGATAAGTACACGATTTTTATAAATGTAAAGAATGAGGAAATGGCTTGTACTTATACGTTTATATTAGATGAGAGTGTAAACGCATATATATTTTCAAGGATAGGGTTGGATGAGTAAAGTGTAATTCCGGTATGAATGGATTAAAATTTATTGCAGGGTGATTTGGAGGAAAATTTATGGGAATTGTAGTAATTGGTGCTGTATTTGTGGATATTAAGGGGTTTCCAGAAGATGCATATATTCCGGATGGCAGAAATGCGGGACATATTGAATATATTCATGGCGGTGTAAGTCGAAATGTGGCAGAGGATATTGCGAATGTAGAGCTTCGTCCGACATTTGTCAGTATTGTAGATAATACGGCAATGGGGGAAGAAGTAGTAAATAAGTTGAAAAGACATAAAGTAAATTGTGATTATATTTTATCACGCCCGTCTGGTATGGGAACATGGCTTGCTGTGTTTGATACAAAGGGTGACTTAGCAGGCTCGATTTCACAAAGACCGAATATGATGCCGATTTTGGATTTATTGGAGAAAAAAGGTGACGAAATTTTTGCAAATGCGGATTCGATTGTTTTGGAAGTGGACTTAGATAAAGAAATTGTAAAAAAGGCATTTCAATTAGCAGAAAAGCACAAGAAAAAGATGTATTCGATTGTGTCTAATATGTCGATTGCAGCACAGAGGAGAGATTTTATTCAGCGTTTTGACTGTTTTATCTGTAATCAGTTAGAGGCAGGAATTTTATTTGCAGATGATTATACTGGAAAATCTGCTATGGAATTAGAAGAAATTCTTGCAGAAAAAGTGGTTCGTGCGCGTATTCCTGCAATGATTGTAACGATGGGCGGCGAAGGAGCTGTTTACGCAGATATTCATGGAAATAAAGGACACATTCCTGCAAGAAATGTACAGGTAATTGATACCACAGGGGCAGGAGATGCGTTTTGTTCAGGTGTGGTAGCAGGCTTAACTTATGGAAAAACATTACCGGAAGCAGTAGAAATAGGTTCTTATTTGGCAGCTTCAGTAATTACAACGTCAGATAATGTATGTCCTAGATTCCTTCCATCGGAATTTGGATTAGATGTAGAAATTAGAGATTAAAATGTAGCTTGAGAAGATGAATCATTTTTTGAACTATGAATGAGTAAATATTGATAACTATTCAGGGCAGATTGATGGAAATGATATTGCAGAATAGTTATGAAACGTGTATTTTTAGGAAGTTGGAGGAATATCCTATGAAACAATTTTACGGAAGAAGCAAGAATGGAAATTTAAAAGAAGCTTTAAAGGGGCTTAGTAATCCAAAATTAATTATGCTGATGTCAAATGACAAGCAGTTTGAAGCACATGTGGAAGAATTGCAGACTCTCTATCCAAATGTACCAAGTATTGGTTGTATCGGAATGTCTTATGATAAGACAATGACAGAAAGTGGTGTCGGAGTTGTCGCATTTTTTGATAATGCGGTAGTAAGTACAAATGTATTAGAACAGGTGTCTACCATGCCAGTCAAGTATATCAAACGTTTAGAGGCAGATTTACAAAAGGTAAATGCTTCATCAAAGGATACGGTATGTATTGATTTTTGTGCTGGAAATGATGCTTGTGTATTAACAACGATGTATAGTGTGCTTGGGAAAAAGAATATTTCTTTGGTAGGTGGAACCGGAGATGCAGGACGGGTTTCTGCAAATGGTGTCGTATATTCGGATGCAGTTGCTTATGCAGTAGTAAAGAATCAAGGTGGTAAAATTAAGGTTTATAAGGAAAATATTTACCGTCCAATGGAGGAATACCGATTTATTGCTTCAAAGACAGACAGAAGTAAGTATATTATTGGAGAGTTAAATGGAAAATCGGCAAAACAGGTTTATCAGGATATTCTGCATATTAGTGAAAAAGATATTACAACACAGACTTTTAAAAATCCATTTGGAAAGATGAATGGACAAGATGTTTGTATTGTGTCGATTAAAGAAGTGGTTGGAAGCTCTTTGGCTTGCTTTAGACAGGTAAATGATTCAGACGTACTTACTTTATTGCAGCTTCGTGATTACAGAAAAATTGCGGAAGAAACGATTTCTAATATTCAGAGTGATTTTAATCGTATTTCAGGTGTATTTTCCGTAAATTGTTTGTTCCGTTATCTTTTGTATACACAAGAACATTATCTTGCGGATTATTTAAAATCAATGAGTGTACTGGGAAGTCATGCAGGATTGATTGGTTATGGGGAACATTATAATAATCAGTTTGTCAATCAGTCGATGACTTGTGTTGCATTTGATTAACAACAGTTTTGTTATAGATATATGATTGCCTTGTTTATAAGAAGGCTAAATTGCTATTTTGATTAAAGAAGTTTGAAGCATGACGAATAAGGAGATACCTATGTTTTTGTTTAAGAAAAAAGAAGATACAGAAGTAAAACAGCAAAAGGCAGAAAAATTGGATTTATACCCGATTGTACATATCGCAGGTAGTTTAAGTGATTATCAGCATAAGCTTGCAGTAAGTGAAGTAAATTCTTTAAATGAGCTTCAGCAGGTAGAGTTGACATTTGAAGATGTTCTTTCGGAAAATTCCATATTAAAAGAAAAAATAGAAAATGTGCATGAAGTGTTTGAAACAGTAAATGAAATTTCTAATGAATTTTCCGTAGTAAAAGAAGAAATTACAGATTCCGTAGAAGCAGCACAAAAACATATATATGGTTTAAAAGATAGTTCAAAAGAAGTGCAGGAACGTTTTGTGGAAATTCAGAGTACGTTTCAAGAGTTTCAGGTGTCTGTACAGGAAATTAAGGATTGTATGCAGCAAATTATTGCAATTGCAAATAAAACAAATATGCTTGCATTGAATGCATCAATTGAGGCTGCAAGAGCAGGAGAGCATGGAAAAGGATTTGCTGTTGTTGCAAATGAAGTCAAAGAGCTTTCAAATGGAATTAAGGAGCTTGTAAGTACTGTAGATAAAAGTATTAATAACGTAGAGAATGGGACTGAAAAATTAAGCAACAGTATTGCTGCATCACAGGAAGCATTAGGACAAAATATGGAAGATATGGACGAAGCTTATCATGTTTTTGATAAAATTACAGAAGCGGCAGGAGGTACTTCGGAAACCCAGAACCGAATTGCAGAGGCGATTTCGGATTCACAGCAGGTACTGAATGTAGTGAGTAATTCATTTTTAGCAACGGAGGAGAATTTGAAAGCAGTATTATCACATATCAAATGTGCAAATGAGCTTGGAACGACAAAGAGTTCTATGTTTGAGGATATGGATAATATGATTTCTCAAATTACACCAATTATAAAAGAATTTTAACTATTCAGAGCCAAGGCAATTTGCATAAAAAGAATAACTCTTGCTTACAAGAAGTATTCTTTTTTGAAAATTTCTTTGGCGAGAAGCCAAAGCGAGGAAACACATTGTGTTTTCGAGCTTGGTTCTGAAT
>CAYMHX010000169.1:0-5625 GCA_964390325.1 uncultured Roseburia sp.
AACACAAAAATGAGACACAGCCATGCTTTGCCGTATCTCATTTTTTATTATTCAGCCATTTCTGTTCCTTCTGCTGTTTCTTCTAAATAAACTGTAAATAGGTTATCAAAAGACACTTGTTCCCATAACTTTTGGTCATAAGACCATTCCATCGCTTCTACATAGCCATCTACTACACTTGTATAATATTCACTCTGTCTTTCAGAAATAATGGTCTGACGATTAGACTCAGTAGCAGCTTTATCCATTACTGCATTCATCTGTACCACATAATAGGCACTGTCTGTTTCAATCACCTCAGAAACTTCACCATCTTTGTTCATTGCCGATAAAGCAGTTGCTATTTCCTCTACAATCGAAGAATCCGCATAATAAGTTCCATTTGTCACATCATAATCATAAGCTTCTGCCGCTGCTTCTAATCCGCTTTCTTTTGCAGCTTCTCCAAATTCTTTTACCTTCTGTGCCAATTCTGTTAATTCTTCTTCTGAATATTCTACACTATTTCCTTCTTCATTTGTATAAGAAGTTTTAGAAATATATACCTGACTGTATGAGCTGGTTTTTGCTTCTTCATCACTTACATTTGTATCTGCACCCTTGATAATTTCATCATGCATTCTGCTTTCAATTGTAAGAAGGGTTAAATAGGTTTCTACTATTTCTCTGTCTGCACCTAATGCTTCAATAGCTTCTGTACTGTTTGCACTGATAAATGCTTCTGCTGCTGCACTAATATTTGTGATATCTTCCTCTGTAATTTCCACACCGTAATCAGCCATATTGTTCTTTAATGCATACATCGCATAAAGACCACTCATTACATTTGCCTTTATATCATCTTCCATGGTCGTACCATTTCCATACATATCAGTGCCCCATACTTCTTCTCCAAAATATGCCACATAAAAATCATCATACTGTGCCTGCGTTAAGCGTGCTGCAAAATTTGCAACTCCCAAAGGAATTTCTGTCCCTGCTCCGGTTGCAACAATTGCTGTTTTATCCATTGTGGTACTACATCCTGCCAGCATTGATATGGCAAGTACACCACTAAAAAGTAATGCTAATAATCTCTTTTTCATTTTAATCCTCATTTCTGAGCAATTTTTTATTGCGAAGAACCGCACCTAGAAAACTCACAGAGTTTCTAGTGTCGGATAAAAAGCTATTTGTTTTTGCTCAGAAACAAATAGCCGTGTGTAAAAATAGTATATCAATACTATTTTTCACATTATTTTCTCCCAGTTTTAAAAATCACAAAAATTCTTCATCATTATAGTGCTTTTTGTCTTGGACTGCAAGGTTTTTCACTATTTTTTCACATTTTCCGTCTTTACCCGCAACGCATACAATTCCCGTAAAAATTGTTCTAATACTTCCAAAGGCTTTTTCGTCTGCTCTCTTGAATTTTTCTTTAAATAATAGATAAAATGCGGTGCTTTTGCATCTGCTATAAATTTGACACTATTTGGATGTGCTTCAATTAATAGTGGTATCTTAGAAACATCTAATTTTGCTTTTTCATAGAGTGTAAATTTAATCGTATCTGCCTTCTGTTGTACTTCCGTCAAATAAACCTGATGTGCCATTGCCTTAATTCGTGCAATGAAAAGTAAATTTTGTACAGATTTTGGCAGGTCACCAAAACGGTCAATTAATTCTTCTAACATCTCATCAATTTCTTCTTCGGTTTCTAATCCTGCAATTCGCTTATAAATATCTAATTTCTGATACTCATTCGGAATATAATTCATTGGAATATAAGCATCGATTTCTATATCAATAAAAGTATCAAAGCTTTCTTCTGTTGTAATTCCTTTTGCCTGCTTTACGGCTTCATTTAACATTTTGCAATACAAATCATATCCAATGGCTTCCATGTGTCCATGCTGCTTGGCACCTAAAAGGTTTCCCGCACCGCGGATTTCTAAATCCCGCATTGCGATTTTAAAACCACTTCCAAGCTCAGTGTACTCTTTAATGGCTGCTAAGCGCTTCTCAGCGACCTCTCTAAGCATTTTATCACGCTTATACATCAAAAATGCGTATGCAGTTCGATTGGAACGCCCTACACGCCCTCTAAGCTGGTACAACTGGGAAAGCCCCAGGTTATCGGCATCGTGGATAATCATAGTATTTACATTGGAAATATCCAGTCCTGTTTCAATAATTGTAGTAGAGACCAGCACATCAATTTCACCGTTAATGAATTTATACATAATATTTTCCAGTTCGGTTTCCTTCATTTTTCCATGAGCAAAAGCTACGTTTGCTTCGGGGAGCATTTTTGCGATTTTTGATGCTACATCTCCAATTTCTTTGACACGATTGTATACATAATACGCCTGTCCGCCCCTTGCAAGTTCTCTTGCAATCGCTTCCCTGACAAGCTCCTCATTATATTCCATTACATAAGTCTGAATTGGAATACGGTCCATTGGAGGTTCTTCTAACACACTCATGTCACGAATCCCGATTAAGCTCATATGAAGCGTTCTTGGAATCGGAGTGGCTGTAAGTGTCAGTACGTCAATATTTGTTTTCAATTGTTTGATTTTTTCTTTGTGAGTTACGCCAAACCGCTGTTCCTCATCTACCATTAAAAGACCTAAATCTTTAAAAACAACATCCTTCGACAACAAGCGATGTGTTCCAATAATAATATCCACCTGACCTTTTTTTAAGCGTTCCAAGGTTTTTTTCTGTTCTGCGGTACTTCTAAAACGACAGAGTAAGTCCACATTCACAGGGAAATCCTTCATTCTCTGTAAAAAATTATTGTAATGCTGCTGTGCTAAAATCGTTGTCGGCACTAAAAATGCAACCTGTTTTCCATCCTGTACTGCCTTAAACGCAGCACGAATAGCAATCTCTGTTTTCCCATAACCAACATCGCCGCAAATCAGCCTATCCATAATTTTATCACTTTCCATATCACGTTTTGCCGCTTCAATGGCAAGTTCTTGGTCTTCGGTTTCTTCAAACGGAAACATTTCTTCAAATTCCCTCTGCCATACGGTATCCGGTCCATAGGCAAAGCCTTTTTGACTCTGTCTTGCAGCATAAAGTGCCACAAGCTCTGAGGCAATTTCTTTTACTGCGGTACGCACCTTTGTCTTTGTTTTATTCCATTCCTGTCCGCCTAATTTATTTAATTTTGGCTTTTTAGCATCTGCTCCTGCATATTTTTGAATTAATTCTAACTGTGTTGCTAAAATATATAAGTTGCCATTGCCGGCATATTCGATTTTAATATAATCTTTTTCTACTTTATCCACCACAATCTTTTCCAAACCACGATAAATTCCAAGCCCATGATTTTCATGTACGACATAGTCACCAATACTGACATCTGTAAAGCTGGCAATTTTTTCGCCTTCATAAGTACGATGGCGTTTTTTCTTCTTTTTCTCTGCCCCAAAAATATCACTTTCCGAAACCACAACAAATCGAAGCATTGGATATTCATATCCTTTTTTTAGTTTACCATGACCTGTCATAATTTCTCCAAACTTTACCTCTTTATCAAAATCTTCTGTATAAAAAGCATTTAAGCCCTCCTCCATCAAATCCTCTGCCAAACGCTTTGCTCTAGTCTTAGAACCGGAAAGTAAAATCACACGATATCCATTTTTCTTATAACGGTTCAAATCCTTCACCAATAATTCAAAACTATTATTATAAGGATTGACCGTTTTAGAATCGATAGAAATATGCTCTTTGATTTCTATATGGCTGCTCTTAAAATCCAACGCCGTAAGTGACACGCATTTTCTATTGGAAATCTTTGCAATTACTTCTTTAAACGGAATTAATTCTCTCATCTGCCCTGGCAAAATATAACCTTTTTCCAAACGCTGTTTCATGCTTTCAGAAAATTCCGTTTCCGTTATCATACCTCGTTCTAAGGTACGAATGGTTTCATCTAAAAAAACGATTGTATTTTTCTTGTCAAAGTAATCCAAAAGAGATGCACGTTCTTCGCAAAAATACGATAAATACGCATCCAAGCCTGCACTCATCTGATATTCTATCGTCTGCTCGGCAAATTGTTCCGCACCTGATAAGGCACGATGTGCTTCCTCCGTTTTCATTTCTTTCCGAAGTTTCGCAGATACCGCTTTAGCTTCTGCTAAAATCTTTTCTACTCCCGCACGGCGTTCTGCTTTACTCAATACCAATTCACTGGCAGGATAAATATGCACTTCCTCTAAATTTTCAATCGAACGCTGGCTTTCTGCATCAAACGAACGGATAGAGTCAATCTCATCCCCCCACAATTCCACACGAAATGGATTTTCCTCTGTCAATGGAAAAATATCTATAATGCCTCCTCGTACCGAAAATTCACCTCTCGTACCTGCCTGATAGTTTTTTTCATATCCTAATTCCACCAAGCGTTTTACTAATTCTTCTAAATCAATCTCATCGCCTATTTTTAAATGAATGACCTCTCGAAGAAAACGGTTTGCAGCAGGCATCGGATTCATTAAAGCATCAAAGGTCGTAATAATTGTACAATCTTCTTCTTCTGCAATCATTTTTAACGCATTGATACGCTCTGCTGTCAACACATTTCCCCGAATATCCGACTGATAAAACAAAATATCCTTTGCAGGATAATATGCTGTCCTTTTGTCAAAAAATAGACATTCGTCATATAATTCTTTGGCCTTCTGTTCGTGGAATGTAACAATGATACGGTTTCCTCTGCCACCATTCATACTATGAATGATATGTGGTTTTACAGCATCAATACAACCTGATAACTGTATAGGGCCTGCTTCTTTTTCTAATGCTTTTTGCGTTTCTAAAAATCCCTGCAGTTCCTGCAGTGGTGCTGTAAAACTTTTCACAAGAACTTCCTCCATTTCTTACACTTATAACAACTGTACAAATTTTTTCAAAATCACTTTTCTCTTTTTACAAAGATACCTTCATATTTTTTGTGTAATTTTTCTATATCACATTCACAATTATTCAATATCCTCATAATTACGAAGCAACTACTTTTTTACTATTATAATCATTCATTGCTTTGTCTGTTTCATCCCAAACCATAAGCGTACAGGCATTTACTGCATCTTTTATCGCTTCTTCTACAAGTTTACGGTCTTCCTCACTAAAACGTCCCAAAACATAATCTGCCAAATCCCAGCCCTTTGGCTTTTCGCCTACACCGACTTTAATTCGCAAAAAATTCTGTGTACCGGTTAATGCAATGATATTTTTAATGCCATTGTGACCTCCTGCACTTCCTTTTTTACGAATACGGATATTCCCCGGTGCAAGACTGATATCATCATAAATCACAATCATTTCTGTTTCCGAGTCCATTTTATAATAATTCAATAATTCTACGACACTTTCACCACTTAAATTCATAAAAGTCTGCGGTTTTGCTAATACTACCTTTTGTCCTTCTATGACACCTTTTCCAAAAAGAGCTTTATGCTTCTTTTCCGTTACACTGATATTATATTTATCTGCCAAAGCATCTATCACATCAAAACCGATATTATGTCGGGTTTTTTCATACTGCTTTGTTGGGTTTCCAAGTCCTACAATTAAATACATATTTACCTCTCATTCCGAAGCGTCACAAATTCTTGATTGTTTCTC
>CAYMHX010000170.1:0-5564 GCA_964390325.1 uncultured Roseburia sp.
GTGTACTGATGGCAGTTGTAGTAGGAGCAAACCTTGCAGTTTCAGGTGTGCTCCTGCAAGGTGTTATGCGTAATCCTATGGCTGACCCTGGAATTACAGGAATTTCTTCCGGAGCAAGTGTTATAGTAATGATTGTGATGCTCTATTTTCCAGGTATGGCTGCAAGTACACCGATATTCGGATTTATCGGAGGAATTTTAGCCTGTGTGCTGATTTATAGTCTTGCATGGAAACAGGGGCTTTCCGCAGTTCGGATTGTATTGGCAGGTGTGGCAGTAAATTCGATATTGGGCGGTATGTCAAGTTTGATTTCTATTTTAAATAGTGAAAGTTTATCCAGTGTATTGACTTGGTTAAACGGAGAATTAGGGAAAAAAGGCTGGGATAAGGTAAGTTCTATTGTAATTTACAGTATCATTGGTCTTGTAATGGCAATGTTGTCTTACCGCTGTTGTGATTTACTGGCTTTGGGCGATAAGAATACAAAAAGTCTTGGCTATAATCCAAATCTTCTTAGGATTATTATTTCTGCGGTGGCTGTTTTCTTGGCTGGAATTTCAACGGCGTATGTAGGCGTTATTGGATTTATTGGTTTGGTAGTACCTCATATGTCTCGTATGTTAATGGGGTCAGAGCATAAATATCTGATACCTTTTTCAGGGCTTTTGGGGTCAATTGTTTTACTGCTTGCAGATACGGTAGGAAGAATTGTTATTGCACCATATGAAATACCTGTTGGCGTAATTATGACAGTCTGCGGCGGACCATTTTTCCTGTATTTGCTTAGAAAGGACAGTAAGGGATATGGAGATTAAAAAGCTGGAATTTTCGTATGGAGAAAATGAATTTATTAAGGATTTATACGGAAATATTGAAAAGGGAAAAATTACAACTATTTTAGGACCGAACGGTTCCGGTAAATCGACCTTGTTAAATCTGCTTGTAAATCAATTAAAACCGAAAGCAGGGGAGATTTATATAGATGAAACAAATATACGTCAGATGAAGGTAAAAGAACTGGCAAGAAAGACTGCCATGGTACATCAGCAGAATACAGCTCCTTCCGACATATCGGTGGAAAGACTGGTGCGTTTTGGAAGGATGCCATACCAGACTATGTTTTCTTCTTATGATGAGGACGAGGAAGAAATTGTGGCATGGGCATTGGAAGTGACGAATTTAAGCCATATGGCAAAGAAGCGTGTCGGACAGCTTTCAGGAGGAGAACGGCAGCGTGCGTGGATTGCTATGGCACTGGCACAAAAATCCGAAATATTGTTTTTGGATGAACCAACAACTTATCTGGATGTTTTTTATCAGATGGAGGTTTTAAGTCTGGTACGGAAGTTAAACCGGGAGTATGCTATGACAATTGTTATGGTGTTGCATGATATTAACCAGGCGATTCAGTTTAGTGACAATCTGATTATTATGAAAAAAGGGAAAATCTGTTATGAAGGTCCGGTAGAGTTTGGCATTACGGAAGAACGGCTGTTAGAGGTATATGGAATCCATGCCGCAATTTTATGGTCAGAGCAGAATAGATGTCCCTATATGATTCCGTTGGTGGAAGAAAGCATGGCTGCTTCATAGTGAAATTTGGTTAGAAAGTTCACATATAGTTAAAAAATGGATAGGAGAGAAAAAATGAAGATTTTAGTTACATATTCAAGTAAAACAGGAAATACAAAAAAACTCGCTGAAGGTATTTATGAAGGACTTGGAGAAATGGATAAAACCATTGCTCCAATGAATGAGGCAGCGGATATTGACGGGTATGACATTATCCTTGCAGGATACTGGGTGGATAAAGGCGGTGCAAATCAGGAAGCAGCAAAATATTTGGAGAAGATTAGTGGTAAAAAAGTTGGTTTGTTTGCGACACTTGCATTCTGGCCGGATTCTGAGCATGCATATAAATCGATTTTAGCAGGAGAAGCATTGGTAAAAGAGAAAAATCATGTAATCGGCAAATATATCTGTCAGGGCAAAATTGACCCGAAAATGATAGAAATGTTTGAAAAAATGCCGGAGGGAAATCCACATAAACCGACACCGGAAAAGAGAAAACGCTATGTGATTTCTGCAAATCATCCTTCTGATGCGGATATTGCAGTTGCAGCGGAAATGTTCCGCGAGAGGATTGAAGCAGATGTTTAAAGAACGGATAAAAACACATCATTCTGCCATGAGTGACAGCAAAAAACATTTGCTGGGAATGGCAGAGGCAGGTCAGATACTTTCTGTTGCGAGTATAGAGGATACGAAAAAATCTGTTGTTTATATTCATGTGCCGTTCTGTAAAAAAATCTGCAGCTTTTGTAATATGCGAAGAAGTTTGCAGGAACCGACAGAAAATTATGCAAAGCTTGTCATACAAGAAATAGAAGCGTATGCAAAATTTGAATATATTAAAACAACAACATTTGATGCCGTATATTTTGGTGGTGGCACGCCAACGACTCTTAGCACGGAAGATTTATGCAGTATTTTAGATGTGTTGAAATCAAATCTGCATTTTACAGATGATGCAGAATTTACAATGGAAACAACCGTAACGGAACTTGATGAAGAAAAAATGAAGGAAGTTATTGCACATGGAGTAAATCGGTTTTCCGTCGGAGTACAGACCTTTGATAATGAGGGGCGAAGGAAAATGGGGCGTGTGGGAAGTGGTGAAACTGCGTATAGTCGTTTAAAACAGTTAAAGGCATATGAGGGAGTAACTGTCAGCATGGATTTAATCTATAATTATCCGAATCAGACAATGGAAAGTCTTGAGGCAGATTTGGATAAAATTATCGAGCTGGATTTGGATGGCTTTTCGATGTATTCCCTTATAAATATGAAAGACGCTAAAATAGAGGCAGCACAGGATGAAGAAAATGATGCCCGTATGTTTTATTTCATAGCAGAAAAGATGAAGAAACATGGTTATCATTTTCTGGAATTAACGAAAATGGTAAAAAATGATGCTTATAAATATATCATGAATCGTCATCAGGGTGCAGATACGCTGCCACTTGGGGCAGGAGCAGGCGGTTCACTAAACCAATTGGCAATGATGACCCCAATTCATATCGTGGAATATGAAAAAAGTATTGTAGATATTGCAAAGAAACAGGGGATGTTATTTGCACCGGAATACAGGGAGATTGTCCGTTTTAAAGGAGATATTCAGACAATCCATTTACCGAAAAATGAGTCACTCTATCGAAATAGAAATGAATACGAAACATTCAAAAATTACCTTTTGGAAGAAAAGATGGTATATCAAAATACAAATGGTGAATATATTTTGACAGAAAAAGGCATTTTCTGGGGAAACACAATATCAAGAAAGCTGGCAGAAATGCTGTAGAAATTTTTCATGGGGCTTAACAATGATTTGCTATAATCCTTACGAAGTTATATGGGGTTGTGAAATTGATTGGAAGTGCAAAGTTAAAGCATATAGTAGACGTGAGTATGAAAGAAGCGGATAAGAAAATCCTTCCGCTTCTTTTTTGCGTGTATCCCTCTTAGAATTATATATTGGGCGAAGTTGTTTATCGTCGAGTTACTGTTCACATCCACGCCATTCGCAAAGGTGATTTCATCGCTTTCCCGTTGCTTCGCAACTAACCTTGTTACTGTTCACTCGTACCTCGTAAACAGCAATCGTTGCTGGTCACGGAGTGAACAGTAACATTTTTAAAAATAGGAAGATACGGAATAGTTATAAAAAAATTGTGAAAAAGAATAATTTATGATATAATGTCGCTAATTGTAATTATTCAGTACCCCATAGTTACGATTTATATTTGTTAGGAATTTATCGGCATAGCCGAGAAAATCAAATTGTGCAAATTGTATGTAATTGTGTTGTACTTTCTTTTGTTGGAAAGAATAGTTATCAAAGAGAAAAGATGAGGAAAAGATACAAATGAAATTAGATAAAGAAGATTTTTTGTTACGGCAAATTGATGAATTTAGAGATAAAGCAATGCAGTTACAGGAGTTATTGTTTTCAAAGGAGAGCAAGGTAAAAGAACTCCAGTCTATTGTAAATGAACGAGAAAGTAAAGCAGAAGAATTGACACAGATTTTGGCACTGCGGCAGGAAGAAGCAGAAAGAATTATGGAAGATGTCAATCAAAAGATAGATGAGCTTTCAGTAAATTTAGTTGGAAAAATGTCCAAGATACAAGAACAGTTCCAAGCACAGATGTCAGGACTGGAAACTGAATTGAAAACACAGGTAGAAAAGATGGATTCTGATTTAAAGACACGAGTATCCGTGGTGGACTCCTCTTTAAAAGCACAGATATCGGAAGTTGAGAACGTAGTCAAAACACAGATGACAGATGTCAATGATGATTTAAAGACACAGGTGACAAATGTAGATATAGCATTGACAGCACAGGTATCGGAAGTTGGAAAAACACTTAACAGCCAACTGACAGAAGTAAAGAAGACTACGGAGCAGCAGTTAGCAGAGGAACGTAAGCAGGTTGAAGAACAAATTGCAGAAATAAAGAAACTTTTGAATACCGTAGAACAACAGTTACAAGCGAATCGAACAGAAGTCATTGAAAAAATAGAAAGAGAAAATGAGAAAACATCTCATACTATACAGGAATTGCTGAATGAATTTGATGCAAGACTTGAAAAAGTAGAGGAAATTGACAAAAAAGCAGGTTCTATTCAAGGATATGTGAAATGTTTAACATGGTTTTCTTTTATAAACTTTATTGTATTGATAGCATTTATTTTGTTTTCATTAGGTGTATTTAATTTTTAATGAATTTTTGCCTTGTAACTATGAAGATACTGAATAGTTACCAAAAATTTAATAAAGAGGGAAAGAGGATGAAAAATAAGACAAAAGAAATCGTCAGTGCTTCTTTGTTTGCGGCACTGGTTTGTGTAGCAACGATGGTGATTAAAATTCCATCTCCATTAAAGGGATATTTGAATTTAGGAGATTGTGCAGTATTAATTTCGGGCTGGCTGTTATCTCCTTCATATGCTTTTCTTGCAGCAGGAATTGGTTCTGCACTTGCAGATATTTTTTCGGGATATGTTATCTATGCTCCTGCGACTTTTTTGATTAAAGGATGGATGGCGTTATTAGCAGGATATGGATTTATGATACTGCATAAGAAGTTAGGAGAGATACCATCGAGAATTATCTGTGGTGTGGCTGCTGAAATTTTGATGATTGCAGGATATTTTTTATTTGAAGGCATTTTATATGGTTTTGGAGTAGCTGCGTTGAATATTTTAGCGAATGCTATTCAAGGAACAGCAGGTCTTGGGCTTGGAATGATGTTGATAAAAATACTTCGTAATTATGTACAGCCAAACGAATTAAAAAATTGGAAATAAAAAAGAAACGCTAGAAAATGGAACTTATACAAAAGTAGTAATGTTCATTTTCTAGCATTTTTTGAATTTGTATATTTATTTGTAACTATTCAGATCAGGTTAAAACACTTGCTGTTTTAACCAAAAGAAAGTGATTCAAGAGTGCAAAAATCCTATCATGAAGTGATTTTTAATGGATTTTTGCATCGTAACTA
>CAYMHX010000171.1:0-5556 GCA_964390325.1 uncultured Roseburia sp.
AGGAGTCTAAGCTGTCCATCGGACAGTATTCACACCTGAATCACTTTCTTACGCAGCAAATCAGCAAGTGATTAGCTGCTGAGTGAAAAGTAACACTTTAATTTCCATAAGCCCAAACTCGTTTTAACTGTTTTCCAAATTCTGCAAATGTCCATGTTTTGTTACTTCTTGCTACACACATTGGGTCATTCACTTTAAATCCTGTTTCATCATAACCATAAATCATAATAAAATGCCCATTTGCTGTAAACACACCTTTATTCACCGAACAAACCAAAACCTTTCCTTCATCTAAGGCTGCTTTCATCGCATTTTCTTTCAACACAGGATGTTCTACAGTTAAACCATAGAGTTTTGGAAACTCGTCTAATAATTTCCATGCCGTTCCTACATCTTTTACATAGTAACCATGGTCTAAACTATAAGCAACAATTTTATCAGGAGTCACTGTTTCTACATCTGTCAAGGCTAATACTGTCATTGCCAGACAAGTAGGACCACAGCCTGAAATTCCCATTTCTTTTCCACCATATTCCACATAGCCCCATCTTGGGTCAAACTGTAATAATAATGGAAAATCTGCTTCCAATTCTGCTTCTGTAAAACCTCCTGTGGCACTTCCATCAGACTCTAACATTCCCAAGACAAAAGCTGCCATTTCCGGATTATTTGCCAAATGTCCCAAAACATTATCAGGATATAATTCTATCTGTTCATACACTTGTGCAACCAATTCATATTCCAATGAAAGTTCTTTTAATTTTTGGCGTATCTGTTCTTTTGTTCTGCTCTGTGGTTTCTCTACTTCTTCTAAACCATATAATTCAATATAAGTCGGTTCAGGCTTTTCCTCTATCACTTCTGTTTCTTCAATGATTTCCGTTTCTTCGATACTTTCTGTTGGCATTTCTGTAACATACTCTGTTTCTGTAACCATTTCAACAATATTATCATTTGCTGCAGCAGATTCTCCTACACAAAACATTCCTAAAATCACCGCAAATGCTGTTACAGTCATCGAAATTCCTATTAATATCCCCTTATTTTTTTTCATATTTCCTCTTATGCTTACTTAAAATCCAAGTTCTTCTCCAACGAGAATGACCTTTATTCTATTTGGTATTCTGGATGCTCTTGTTACTACTGTCGTACAACAAATCGTATTTTTCAGACAATCACCGCATTTTCCTGTCTTAGAGCATGGTGTATCGCAATGCAATCTTACCGTATTTGGCGGTGCAGCAAAATTATGTGTACGCTCAATTCCAGCCTCTACATCAGTCACTACTTTATTCATACCAGCAACTACAATTACATCGGTTGGGCCATAAATTAACATCCATACACGACTTCCTGCACCATCAATATTTACCAATTCCCCATCTAATGTAATGGCATTTGTACTAGTCATAAATACATCGGCTGTTGCCTGTTTTATCAAACACTCCTTCTTTTCTTCTTCTGTCTGATAATTCTCTCTGCGAATCAAGTCATGTCCTGCTGCTTCTACTGCTTCTTTTGCACCGATTTCATCTAATGTTACAGAACCACCGTATGCAACGCTTTTAGAACCTTCACCAATCAATTCTAAAAGCTTTGCCAATGCTTCTTCCTTATTTTCGCAATAATAACCTTCCATTTTTCGGGTTTCTAATTTTTTAATAATCGTTTCTGCTTGATTTCTATAAAATTGTTTCTTTGGCATAAATTCTCACTTTCTGCCGATTTTTCGACACTTTATCTTCTCTTTTGTTTTTTACTTGTGACTTTATACAAATCCATATTATAATACGATTTTTTCTTCTTGACAATCCGTTAAATCCCATATTTTTAAATCTCTATGCGGATTTGGTTTTGCAATTCCAATTTTTATGACTTGTCCTTTTACACCTGTAAATTGTGTCTGCATTTCTACAAATGCTCCTGTCATCTGTTCTTTTGTCAATTGTTTCCCTAAAGTCGTATGCGGAAGCCAGCTAAACGGCTGATAACAGGCAGCAAGCTTTGTATCAGGTAAGTCTTTGAATGCATTATTTAATGTCACTGACAAATCATGTAAGTAGACATTCAATACAGGCTGTGCATATATCACATTTGGGAAAAATGTACCGATTGATACCCAGTTTAATTTCCCCTTCTTTATTTTGGGCAGGCATTTTTCAATAGTATCAATTGCTATTTGTTCGTTTCTTGTTTCAATCGCAGCAATTGTAATATGAGGCGGAACTTGATTTTCTATCATAAACGTATTACCAGTTTTTTCAGCAGTCTTTTTTATTAAATTTCTAAATTTTTTATCTGTTTTTTCATCAAAATAAACTGATATTAGATACATTTTGTCTCCATTTTTTAATCGCAAATATCCTTCAACTGAAATGTAATGACTTTTGCTAAATCTTGTATTTTCAACTCTACTTGATAACCGATTTTACCGCCGCTAAAAATAATCGTTTCACACTCTTTTACTGATTGATGAATGGTAGTTGTAAAAAACTTCTTCATACCGATTGGAGAACAGCCTCCATGAATATAACCTGTCAGTGGCAACAACTCTTTGGACTTGAGCATTTCAATATTTTTTTCACCCACTGCTTTTGCAGCCTTTTTTAAATTTAACTCCGCCTCCACTGGCACTACAAATACATAATTACGTTTTGATGCGCCTACGGTTACTAATGTCTTAAATACTTGAGCAGGATTTTGTCCTAATACCTTTGCTACTTCTGTTCCACTGATTGCCTCAGAAGAATCGTAAGTGTGCGCTTCGTATGGTATTTTCTTTTGGTCTAAAATTCGCATTACGTTGGTTTTTTCTTGTTTTTTCATAATCTTCATTTCTCACTATTTTACAAAAATAATATCTGTCCTTTTTGTGTTACACAATTTATCTGATATACCCTAATTTCTTAAAATATGCAATATGTCTTTCATACTGTGGCGGTATCATTTCTCCCGAATTTATGAATTGAATAAATGCTTCCTCAGTCATCCAAATATAACCTTCTGTTTCTCCCTCCTGGAGTTTTACACTATCCTTATCACAGTCTACCGTACATACAAAGGAATGAAAAATACTATGATTTTCCTCACTTGTAAAACTGCCAATTTCGTTAAATATTTCACAACAAATTCCTGTTTCTTCTAATAATTCACGTTTTACACACTGATATTTATCTTCTCCAAGCACTGCCGCCCCTCCAGCCGTTGCTTCTAAATATCCACCAAAATTCTTCTTTTTCTTAGAACGTTTCATACATAAATAACTTCCATCGACATGACGTACCATAACTTCACATGCCATAAAATAAAGACCGTCTGGTATCGCTTCCCC
Organism: uncultured Roseburia sp.; assembly: GCA_964390325.1. GTDB lineage: Bacteria > Bacillota > Clostridia > Lachnospirales > Lachnospiraceae > Roseburia. The sequence goes on from CAYMHX010000171.1 coordinate 3,332, forward strand.
TCGAACTAAAACTTTATCGGTGAGTTTACCATCTTTTGTATATGCATTCCATTTTTCCATTTGCTTCTCCTAGTTTAACACATTTTTATCTTTTTCTCGTATCATTCTTTATTTTATAGCTAACTATTTTTTCCGTCAAATGGAACTTTAGCTTATTATTTTAGGGACGGTTTTATTTTTGTAATGAAGACTGTCTTTGCTATGTGCACAAAACAGATATATTTTTGAGAATTTTTGTACACCTAAATCACGTTCTTTTGGTCAAAACAACAAGTGTTTTGACCTGCTCTGAATAGTTACTTTGTTTTTTACTTTCAAATTGCCAAGACGTAAATAGAAACAGCCGAAGAACCATATCTTTTTACTTTTTGACATTTGAGAGTATGTAACAACTGCAAAAATAAAAAGATAGGGTTCTTCGGCTGTTTCCTTATATCTATTTTATTTATATTTTTTAAAGTATTTCTTCGTTTCTGTTGCCACAACTCCACTCAACGCCACAAGTGCAATCAAGTTTGGGAATGCCATCAAACCATTGAAAATATCTGCCAATGTCCATACTGCTGATACGGTCATATAAGGTCCAATGAAAACGGCAATAATATACAGCCAACGGAATGCATTTAATGTCTTTGGTGAATCTCCTACGATATATTCCAAACATTTTTCACTGTAATAATTCCATCCCAAAATAGTTGTAAATGCAAAGAAAACCAAACACAGCATTAATAAAAAGGATGATACGATTTCCGGGAATGGAAGTCCTAACTGAAATGCTCTTGTCGTAACATCCACACCTTCTAAACCGATATTCCATGTACCTGTAATGATAATACTAAGTCCTGTTAAGGTACAAATAATTAAAGTATCAATAATTGTTCCCGTCATAGAAACTAGCCCCTGCGCCACTGGTTCGTTTGTTTTTACGGAAGCTGCTGCAATCGGTGCACTTCCAAGTCCTGCCTCATTAGAAAAAATACCACGGGCAATTCCTTTTTGCATTGCAAGCATGACTGCACCCAACGCACCACCTGCTGCTGCACGAAGCCCAAATGCATTTTCCACAATCTCTACAAACGCCGCTGGCACTTCTGATAAATGCGTAAATAAAATAATAAATACAATAACAATATAAAGCAATGCCATAAATGGTACAATTACCTCTGCCACGGATGAAATACGTTTTACACCGCCGATAACAACCAACGCAACACAAAGCGTTAAAATCAATCCCGAAATAACCACTGACCAGGAATATTCTGCACCAAACAATGTCACAGTATTTGCATTTGTCGGGTCAAAAAAATTATTTACTGCACTTGTAATACCATTAATCTGTGTAAAGGTTCCGATGCCTAAAAGCCCCGCACTTACACCAAAAAATGCAAATAACTTTCCAAGCCATTTCCAATTTTTTCCCATGCCTTTTTCTATGTAATAAAATGGTCCGCCTACTACATGACCATCTGCTGCTACTTCACGATATTTAATCGCCAAAAGACATTCTGCATACTTTGTTGCTGTTCCAAAAAATGCAGCAACCCACATCCAAAATAACGCTCCCGGACCACCTGCTACAATGGCAGTTGCTACACCCACGATATTTCCTGTTCCAATCGTTGCAGAAAGTGCCATACAAAGTGCTCCGAAACTGGAAACCTCACCTTCTTCTCCATCTTTCTCATTTGCAAGAATATGTTTTACTGCTAATGGAAGCTTTGTAATCTGAAGTCCCTTTAATCGCATCGTTAAAAGAATACCTACGGCAAGAATTAATACAATCATCGGAATTCCCCATACCAAATCATCAATTTTTGTCAACATAACAATTTCCCCTTCCTCAAATATAAAATAACAGTTCAGCTCACGCCATTCACAAAGGCGACTTTACATGACTCACCGATTTTCCTGTCTATGATTAAACTGTTACAATATAAAATAGAATATCATAAGCAAATGTTCGTTACAAGTGTACAAATGTCCTTTCAATAGTTACAATTTTTACTAATATTTATAAGTACAACTTACCAATCTGTTCCATTTTATTATTTCAGGTTAATTTATAAAACCATAATTTTCCAATCATACTTTTCATAATTTTGTTAATAATAGAATTAAGACATACAGAAACACACTTCTTTATGTCTAACACAAAAAACATTGGAAAAAACGGAGGTGAAACCATGAGCGGAACAAATAATTCAGGTTCAAACACCAATAGGATG
>CAYMHX010000172.1:0-5535 GCA_964390325.1 uncultured Roseburia sp.
GACCATAGTTTATCAATAAAACCGGACAAATTATTTAATATCCATGACCCAAATAGCATCATGCCTACAAAAACTGCTAAAATTTTAGGGACAAAGGTAAGTGTCTGCTCCTGAATGGAAGTAACCGTTTGAAAAATACTGATAATCAAACCTACTACTAATGATATCAATAACAACGGTGCCCCATTCAAAATAATCATATAGATTGCTTCTTTTGCAATATCCAAAACCTGTCCTTCTGTAATCATATAATCCCTCTTAACTAATAACCTTACAAGAATGTATTTACCAGACTGCCAATTATTAAATTCCATCCGTCTGCCATAACAAACAATAAAATCTTAAATGGCAGAGAAATTGTAGTCGGCGGAAGCATCATCATACCCATTGACATCAACACAGACGAAACTACCATGTCGATTACAATAAACGGAATATAAATGAGGAACCCCATAATAAATGCTTGTCTGAGTTCACTAATAATAAACGCTGGTATTACTACCACGATTGGAATATCATCATACCCTTCATAAGTCTGATATTCTGCTTCTGAAATTACTCCATGCTCTAATGCAATATCTACAAAAAGTTTTAAATCCTTTTCTTGTAAATCCCGATACATAAACTCGCGAAATGGTTCCTGTACCAGTTCAAATGCTTCTTCTGTTTTTATTTCTCCATTATCTAACGGCTCAATTACAGTCGTATTAATAGTCTGTAAGGTAGGCCACATAATAAATAATGTCAAAAACAGTGCCAAACCAATAAGTACTTGATTTGGCGGTGCTGTCTGCGTACCTATCGCTGTACGAATAAAATGTAATACTACAATAATTCGTGTATAAGACGTCAGCATAATTAAGATAGATGGTGCCAATGCTAAAACCGTTATCACCAAAAACATCTTGATAGGTGTAGACAACGACCCACTATTATTATTGTATGTAATTGATAATCCATCTGTATCATCATCTGTTGCTTTTGTTACATTTCCATTATCATCTGTCTGTGTAAAATCCGTAATATCTATCGGATTATTTCCAGTCGCATATACCGTACTGGCAGCACCTGTACTAAATAATAACACAAAAACAGCAGCAATTGCCATAACAAAAGAAACAATACAGTAGATTTTCCTTCGTTTTGTCATATTTGTATCCTACTTCTTTGGAAAATGTCCCTTTACTTTTTCCAATATTTCCTGAAAATTCTCTGCAACTACCGTTTTCCCGGACAATGTATCCCCTTGATAAGAATCAAATATTGGTACTTCCGACAACTGCTCTTTCGTCAATTGTGTAAGTAATGTTACTTCATCTTTTCCAACTGCAATCACCAGATATACTTCTCCAGCCTTTACCAAGCATAAAAACTTATTTGGTGCAATTTTCAAAGATTCTATCACCTGTAAGTTCTTATTCATCATGCTCATTTTTTGATAACCACCCACCCACTTAGCTGTGAAATAAGTGATTACCAAAACAAAAGCAAAAATAAGAAGTGCTCCTATTAATTGAATTGCGCTTTCAAGCGAAGAACTTAATAAAATCATACTATCCCACTACTTTTTTAACTGCTTCAATTACACGGTCTGCTTGGAATGGTTTTACAATAAAATCTTTTGCCCCCGACTGAATTGCTTCAATAACCATAGCCTGCTGACCCATTGCAGAACACATAATAACCTGAGCAGATGCATCCAGTTTTTTAATTTCTTTTAATGCTTGAATACCATCCAGTTCCGGCATTGTAATATCCATAAGTACAAGGTCTGGTTTTGTTTCCGAATATTTTTCAATCGCTTTCTGACCATTTTCTGCTTCTGCTGCAATTTCATAACCATTTTTTGTTAAAATATCCTTAATCATCATTCTCATGAAAGCTGCATCATCTACAATTAAAATCTTTGCCATTTTTTTTCTCCTCTAACTCTCTTTTACTTAATAATTTCAGTGATTCTCACACCAAAACTTTCCTCGATTACAACAACTTCACCCTTTGCAACATATTTGCCATTTACTAAAATATCTATTGGCTCACCTGCAATACGATTTAATTCTAAAATCGTTCCCGGTGCAAAGTCCAAAATTTCCTCAATCGATTTACTGGTTCTGCCTAACTCTACTGTAACTTCAAGAGGCACATCCATAATTAATCCAATATTTTCCTGACCACTTATCATCTGTGACGTGCCTGCAAATGCCTGAAACTGTGCCGGCTGTACATTGATTGGCTGACTCATCATTTGTGGCATCATCATCTGCGGACTCATCATCTGCGGATTCATCATCTGCGGATTCATCATCTGCGGATTCATCATCTGTGGGTTCATCATTTGCGGATTCATCATCTGTGGGTTCATCATCTGTGGGTTCATCATTTGCGGATTCATCATCTGCGAATTTATCATACCCATATCCATGGTAGAAGCCATCTGCTGTTCTGCCTGTGGTACAGGTACTGGTGTTGGTGTAGCAACAACAGGTTCTGATGCAGCAGGTTCAGAAGATGTTCCCATCATAGCTTCTGTGACATTTGTATACATTTCTTTTGCAAAAGAAATTGGATACAATTGCATAATCTCACTATCAACTAAATCACCAATTTCCATTCTAAATGAAATTTTAACAAAAACACCTGATAAAAATTCATCAATATCAGATTCATCAATATTTTCTTTTAAATCAATTAAATCAGCCATTGGAGGACTAATATCAATTGTTCTATGGAACATACCTGAAAGAGACGTAGCTGCTGAACCCATCATCATATTCATGGCTTCACTGATTGCACTTAAATGCAATTCTCCCACTTCCATATCAGTTATATTTGTTCCATCACCACCCATCATTAAATCCGTGATGATTTTTACATCATTTTCTCTTAATACTAAAATATTGCTGCCGTCTAAGCCTACGGTATATGCAATACGAATAAATACACAAGGTCTTTCATATGCATCGCAAATATCTGACCATGTTGCAAAAGATACAACAGGAGTTGAAATATCTACTTTATTATTAAGAAGACTCGCTAACGCTGTAGCTGCCGTTCCCATACTTATATTTCCAATCTCCCCGATCGCATCCTTTTCCTCATCAGTCAATTGGTCTTCCACTTCATACTGTGAAGCACCAAGACCTGGATTGCTTAATAATGCATTAATTTCTTCTTGTGATAAAGCTCCATCCATTATTGCTCATCCTCCCTTATCACTGTTGTTATTCTCACTGCATAATTATTACCGGTTGCACCTGGCAATGCAGTAAACTTTCTAATATTACCAACATAGACATCTAAGTCTTCATCGACATTTCTATCTAATCTGATAATGTCTCCAACCTGCAGATTAATAAAATCATCTACCGATATAGAGCTATTTCCAAGCACAGCCTTAATAGGTATCTGTGCCCTTGAAATCAAAGCTTCAATATCTTCTGAATAATCTGTTTCATCTCGTCCTTGAAGATTTGAATACCATGACTTTGTATTTAATCGGTCCATTACACTTTCTAATGTAATATATGGAAGACAAATATTTAATTTTCCTTCCACATCTCCGATTTTAACACTAATCGTAATTAAAGAAATCATTTCCGAAGGAGATACTATCTGCGCATACTGAGCATTTGTTTCAATTCGTTCCAACTTCGGATGTATTTCACATACATTTCCCCATGGCTCTCGTAATAAATTAACACAGGTATATAATATACGTTCTAATATTAATAACTCTATTTCAGAAAACTCTCTTGTTTTTTCTAACGGATTTCCTAATCCGCCAAGCATTCTATCTACTATAGTATACCCTATATTCTCATCCACTTCCATCATAATTGTTCCTGGTAATGGTTCTACACTAAGCATACACAGTAATACCGGATTTGATAAGGCACTTGAAAACTCCTGATATGTTACAGCCTCTGAATTTAACACTTCTACCTGAACTGATTTTCGCAGATACACAGGCAGATTTGTCTGTAATAATCTTGCATAGTTTTCAAAGATAATCTCTAAAGTTCTCAAATGTTCTTTTGAAAACTTAGCAGGACGCTTAAAATCATAATTTTTTACATGCTTTTCTCTACTGCCCGTTATATCTTTGTCATCAAGTTCTCCGCTGCTTAACGCATTAAGCAATTTGTCTATCTCTTCTTGAGATAATACGTCACTCATCTTTTCACCACCTAAATCACAAATCTTTTATTACTGTGCGTTTACACTTGGAAAACTTACTCCCACAATAAAATCTGAACCAAATAATCCCTGCATTACTTTTAAAATTTCTTGTTTTACAGCATAATTACCATCTGCTTTAAATTCTTCCATTGTATACTTTGATACAATACTATTAATCTGGTCTTTAATAATTGTCTTCTTATTATCTAAATTTGTGACACCTTCACCCTTATTATATACTTCACTCTCTGTATTAATAGAAAATCCTACTGTAAAGAGTGCAAAATGGTCTTTTCCATCACCACTGTCTTTTAAGTTACAAGTAAACTCAGTATCAATATTGTATAATTCAATATCCTCAATTGGAACAGAAATACTTTCACCGCTTTCTAATTCTAAGTCAATTGCACTGCATACCTTATTAATCAATTCATTTGATTTCTTTGTCTGCGGAATAATTGTAAATGTTAAAATTGCAGTCAAAATTAAATTTGCCAGTACAAGAGCAAGAATCAATACACTAATTAAATTTTTCTTCATTATAAGCCTCCGTAACTACTCTGCTAAATCAGAATAATATGTATTATAAATCTTTATTTCTACTCGTCTGTTTCTTGCACGTCCCTCAGGCGTACTATTATCTGCAATTGGGACATATTCACCTCGGCCGGATGACTTGATATGAGATGGCTCTATGGTAGTAACCTCCCTCAAATAATCAGCTACGGTTAATGCACGGAACATAGACAACACATTATTGTCTTTATACTTTGCCGAAGAAATCGGCACATTATCGGTATGACCTTCTATTTCTATTACATTCTTATTATAAGCCTGCAAAATCTTACCAATCTTTTCAATCAAAGGACTTGCTTCTGCCTTCAATTCTGATTTACCGGAATCAAATAACAGTGTACCATTTAGATTCAGCATTACATACTCTGAATTGAAATCTACTTCCACCTGATTTTCTATTCCATACTGTTCTACAAAATCTTCAATATACTCAGCCATTTCTTCTGATTCCGCTAAAGCATTTTCTTTATATTCTTCTTTTAATTCTTTCTCGCCTTCCTGTTCTTCTTCTGCCTGTGAATTTGCTATTTTATTAAAATAAACATCAAGCATCTGAAGCTGGCTGACACCTGAAGAAACCATCATTCCTTCTCCAATCGATGCCCCGCCTGCCGGAAGAATACTAAAACTACTCTGCAAAGAAGCTACCACCAATTCAAACTTCTCCGCATCTACACTAGACATTGAGAAAAGTAATACGAAGAAACATAAAAGCAAATTCATCAAGTCACTAAAGGTGGCCATCCATGCAGGTGACCCCGGCTTCGGTTCCTCTGGTCT
>CAYMHX010000173.1:0-5533 GCA_964390325.1 uncultured Roseburia sp.
TCATGCTATTTCGCTATCCGACAGTAAATGTCTGATAGCTCTGTGAACAGTAACATAATTAATTTTTTATTCTTTCTCTATTAATTTTACAATAGAATAATACAAAAACAGCCATCCCTTCACTCAAAAAAGTTTAGACACAGCTGTTCCTACCATTTAATCCTCTAAAAATTCAATTTTACTCACCGAAACTTCATACGCAATCCGTTTTTCAGATTCCCACTCTGATAATTTTTTCACATACTCACGGCTCTGGATTCTGCCCCAAACGAGTACATGACCACCAACCTCAAATCCCGAAGCAAAACGGGCATTTCTGCCCCAGCAGATACATGGAATATAATCTGACTTTCCATAAGAACGATTTACTGCAATTAATAAGTCTGCAATTTCCCTGCCCAACGGCGTTTTTCGGTAAATTGGTTCTTTGCAAATATACCCATCCAGAAAAATCTGATTGCTTTTTACCTCATCTGTTGTTTCTTCTAAAAATTCCAGTTCCCTTACGAAAACAGACAGTACCAAGCGATTTTTCTTTTCCTCGTGACGGTTAAAGGAGCGGAACTGCCCCATTGCATAAATAATCTGCCCCTTATAATCTGCATTAACATCAATTAATCGTTCCGAAATCATTAATGGTATGTAATCCATAAAATTACTAAGACGGTTTACTGCGACTTCTACCATATAAAAGCCTTCTCCGTATACCTCATGGCTGAATCTGAAATCTGAAACGATTTCTCCTACTATAGATACTTGGTTGTTTTCAAAAATTTTATCTGACATGAATTTTATTCTCCCTTCCTCTTACCGCATTTTTCTGCGATGCGTTTAACAATGATAGTTATAACACGCAGCCACCCTTTTTTCACTCTAATTTTGTCGATATAGATTTTTGAGTTTTTGTCGATTTTTTTAGAACTTCGGCAATAATATCAAAAGCCACTGTTAGGTAATTATTCAGCTCAAGCCATTCACCTATGAGCAAACTGTTATAAAATATCCGTAAATATTCAGAGCCAAGCTCGAAAATTCTTTGAATTTCCTCGCTGTTGGCTTCTCGCCAAAGAAATTTTCAAAAATGCACTCATTTTAGCAAGCTAAATTCCTGCATTTTATGAAAATTGCCTTGGCTCTGAATAGTTACAAAATATCCTTGAAATACCTCTTGTCAAATGCACAAAATATGATAGAATATTGAAGTTAGTCCGTAAATATTCAGACATAGAAAAATATGTAATAACTATCGTAACTATTCAGAGCAGGTCAAAACATTTACTGTTTTGACCAAAAGAAAGTGATTCAAGTGTACAAAAATCCCATTGCAGTAGGCAATTTTAATGGATTTTTGTATTGTAACTATGAAGGTACTGAATAATTACTAACTATCCAATAAACGGCAAAAATATTTGTTAGAAATTTGTCGATTATATTTACAGAAAACAGAAAGATTTTTTCCTACAAACAGAATTTTTTCCACTATAATCTATGATTTATAGTTAAATGGAGGTTTAAATGAGAACAAAACGTGAAGATGTGCGTAATATTGCAATTATCGCTCATGTTGATCATGGTAAAACAACTTTGGTTGACGAGCTTTTAAAACAAAGCGGTGTATTTCGTGAAAATCAGACAGTACAAGAACGTGTCATGGACTCAAATGACATTGAAAGAGAACGAGGCATTACCATTCTTTCTAAAAATACTGCTATCACATATAAAGGAACAAAAATCAATGTTATTGACACCCCTGGTCATGCAGACTTCGGAGGGGAAGTAGAACGTGTCCTTAAAATGGTAAATGGTGTTATTTTAGTTGTAGATGCTTTTGAAGGTGTTATGCCACAGACCAAATTCGTATTAATGAAGGCATTAGAACTAGAACTTCCAGTCATCGTCTGTGTGAATAAAATTGACCGTCCTGAAGCTCGTCCAAACGAAGTTGTTGACGAAGTATTAGAACTTTTCTTAGATTTAGAGGCTTCGGATGAACAGTTAGACTGCCCATTTTTATATGCTTCTGCAAGAGACGGTTATGCAGTTCGTGAAATTATGGATTTGGTAAACAATCGTAAAGATATGGTTCCTTTATTTGAAACCATTATTGACTATATCCCTGCACCGGAAGGCGACCCTGAAGCAAATACACAGGTGCTTATTAGTACTATCGACTATAATGAATATATTGGTCGTATCGGTATTGGTAAAGTAGAAAACGGTAGTATTAAAATCAATCAGGATGCCATCGTTGTCAACCACCACGACCCTGAGAAGCAAAAAAAGGTTCGTATTAGTAAATTATATGAATTTGATGGTTTAAATAAGGTAGATGTAACAGAAGCCGGCATTGGCTCTATCGTTGCAATTTCCGGAATTACTGATATTCATATCGGTGATACGATTTGTGCAACGGAAAATCCACAGGCAATTCCATTCCAAAAGATTTCCGAACCAACACTTTCTATGAATTTCATTGTAAATGACAGTCCATTGGCAGGACAGGAAGGTAAATATATTACTTCCCGCCATTTAAGAGACCGTTTATTCCGCGAACTTCATACTGATGTTTCTCTGCGTGTGGAAGAAACAGAAAGTGCCGACAGCTTTAAGGTTTCTGGCAGAGGCGAATTACATTTATCCGTCTTAATTGAAAATATGCGCCGAGAAGGTTTTGAATTTGCTGTAAGTAAAGCAGAGGTACTCTATCGTACTGATGAAAACGGCAAAAAATTAGAGCCGATGGAATTAGCTTATGTTGATGTTCCGGATGAATTTACTGGAACAGTTATCGATAAATTAAGCCAGAGAAAAGGCGAAATGCTTAACATGAAACCTATCGCAGGCGGATATACGCGTTTGGAATTTAACATTCCTTCCCGTGGTTTAATCGGTTATCGTGGTGAATTTATGACAGATACAAAAGGAAATGGTATTATCAATACTATTTTTAATGGCTACGAAAGTTATCGCGGTGATATTTCCTACCGTCAGCTCGGTTCTTTGATTGCTTATGAAGCAGGCGAATCTGTAACTTACGGCTTATTCTCCGCACAAGACCGTGGAACTTTATTTATTGGACCTGGTCAAAGAGTTTATTCCGGTATGGTAATCGGTTCTTGCTCTCGAAATGAAGATATTGAATTAAATGTATGTAAGAAAAAACATTTAACCAATACACGTTCTTCTTCTGCTGACGAGGCATTAACACTTGTACCACCACGAATTTTAAGTTTAGAACAGGCTTTAGACTTTATTGATGTTGATGAATTATTAGAAGTAACTCCAAAGAGTCTTCGTATCAGAAAACGAATTCTCGACCCGACTCTACGAAAACGTGCCAATATGAAAAATAAATCTTAAGCTTTCTTTGCTGAAATAAAATATCTCCGAGAAGCAACATTTCTCGGAGATATTTTTCTTTTATAGTACTCACAAATTAAATATTCATCTGTTCTAATTCTTTCAACCAAATATTTGCACTCGCATCTGACGGCATTCTCAAATCACCTCTCGGTGATACTGCTACGCTTCCCACCTTTGGTCCATCCGGAAGGCAAGAACGTTTAAACTGCTGGCTAAAGAATCTGCGATAATAATTTTTCAGCCATTTCAAAATAGTTTCATTATCATATTCTCTATCAAATGCATACTGTGTCAAACGATAAATCTTTTCAGGACTATAACCCAAACGTAACATATTATATAAGAAGAAATCATGAAGTTCATAAGGACCTACCAAATCCTCTGTCTTCTGCGAAATCTCTCCATCTGTCGGTGGAAGAAGTTCCGGAGACACTGGTGTATCTAATACATCCAATAATACAGTCTTTAATGCTTCATCTCCACATTCCTCTGCATAAAAACGTACCAAATGACGTACTAAAGTCTTTGGCACTGAAGCGTTTACTGCATACATAGACATATGGTCTCCATTATAAGTAGCCCAGCCCAATGCTAATTCCGATAAATCTCCTGTTCCAACTACCATACCATTTACTTTATTAGCAATATCCATTAAAATCTGCGTACGCTCTCTTGCCTGACTGTTTTCATAAGTTACATCGTGTACATTCATATCGTGTCCAATGTCTTCAAAATGCACCGTAACTGCTTTTTTAATACTTACTTCTGAAAAATCTGCCCCAAAAGATTTTATCATATTAACAGCATTTTCATAAGTACGGTCTGTTGTACCAAAACCCGGCATAGTTACTGCCTTGATATTTTCATGTGGCAAACCTAATAAATCAAACGCACGAACTGTCACAAGCAATGCTAACGTAGAATCTAAACCTCCGGATATACCAATCACTGCAGTTTTACAATGCGTATGCTCTAAACGCTTCTTTAATCCCATCGCCTGCATATGGAAAATTTCTTCACAACGTTTCCTTCTATCCTGCTCTGCCTGTGGTACAAATGGCATTTTTTCTACCTTGCGTGTCAGCTCTGTTTCTGTAATTTCTAAAGAAAATGCTACCTCGGTATAACCATCATATCTTGTGACAAACGTAGTCATTCTACGGCGTTCTGCTTCAAGACGGTAAACATCAATTTCAGAATAAATGGTTTCATTTGTGAAACGTTTTGCTTCTGCTAAAAGATGTCCATCTTCCGCAATTAAATTATGTGCAGAATAAACTACATCCTGTGTAGACTCACCATCTCCTGCACTTGCATAAATATAGCCGCAAAGCAGACGAGCAGACTGACCATTTACCAAGTTTTTACGATAAGTATCTTTTCCTGTCACTTCATCGGATGCTGATAAATTTACAATTAAAGTCGCTCCATTTAAAGCATGTTTTACACTTGGCGGCTGCGGTGTCCACAAATCTTCACAGATTTCCACACCAACCTTTAATTCCGGCATTTCTTTACAAGAAAATAATAACTTTGTTCCCATTGGAATTGTCATATTTTCTGTAAACTGCACTTGTACAACTTCTTCCATTCCTGCTGTAAAATGACGTCCTTCATAAAATTCATTATAATTTGGAATACAACTCTTTGGTACAAATCCTAAAATTTTTCCTTCTGAAATCGCTGCTGCTACATTATAAAGCTTTCCACGATAAGCATATGGAAGTCCCACAAAAATCAAACAATCCATAAAAGTTGTAAAGCTTGCAATTTTTAATAATGCATTTTTCGCTTCACGCAGCATTTTCTCCTGTAAAAATAAATCTCCGCAGCTATACCCTGTAATACAAAGTTCCGGTAATACGATAATTTTCGCCCCTGCTGCTGCCGCTTCTGCAATACTGTCACAGATAATATCTGCATTATAAGCAGTGTCTGCTACAACAATTTTTGGTGTCACTGCTGCCACTTTTACAAATCCGTGTTTCATGGTTATTCCTCTTTCTGCCTGTTGGCGGTTATATTTATTGTAATTATTCAGTACCTTCATAATTACAATACAAAAATCCATTAAAAATTGCTACACAAATTGTAGCACAATTTTACAGAATTGTGCGTTACTGTTCACTCCGTGACCAGCAACGATTGATTTTTGCATGAAAATTTGCTT
>CAYMHX010000174.1:0-5502 GCA_964390325.1 uncultured Roseburia sp.
TGTTCTTACGCAGCCAAACAGCAAGTGTTTGGCTGACGTGTGAAAAGTAACCATTTATTTTTTCAACATCACATTAACATCACGGACAAACCAAAAAGCCTTGATTTTACAAGGCTTTCGGTCAAACTGTCTACTATTCATTTATGATACGAACATATTTTACAGGTGTACGATATCTGTAACCTGAAATACGAATACCTGTCTTTGGTGAGCTTGCATGAACAACCTGTCCACCACCTATATAAATTGCTACATGGTTAATACGAGAACCATTGCTATAGAAAATCAAATCTCCCGGTTTTAATTCGCTTTCTGAAATAGAGGTACCACACTGTGCCTGTGAACCTGAATGATGAGGTAGTGAATAACCATATTTTTTATATACACTTAATACAAATCCTGAACAGTCTGCACCATTTGTTAAGCTTGTACCACCCCATACATAAGGATTTCCTACAAACTGGCACGCATAATCAACCAAATCAATACGAACATCTGATACACCTGCACCATATCTTACTTCTGACATGGTTAATGCTGCCGGAAGTACGTCTTTTACCTCTACATAATCTGCGGAAACATAGCCTTCATCATTATCAATTGCTACTTTAATCCAGCCATTTTCTTCGTAACCGATAAATTCTAATTCATCCTCGGTAGAAACCTGTGTAATTACAGAACAGTCTGTATTTGCTTCAGACCTTACATTTAAAGAATTTGTATTCGCCACAACAACAGTGCGAACTAATGTTTCTGCCACAGCTTTTGCTTCATCTCCCGTCAAAATATATTCAGCCTTTACATAACCTGAAACTTCACCGGAAGAAATCTGATACCAATCGCCTTCTGTTGCAAGAATTTCACAAGCTGCATCTTTTGGCATTTTACCTACCATTTTTGCATCTGTGGAAGCAGATTCGCGAACATTTAAGTTTCCGCTCTCTACTCTTGCAATGCCAAGATTTTTATAGCCAAATACTTCCTGTTCTTCTAATACAGCAGATGTGATTTCATTTACTGTTTCTGAAACAGATGCTACATAAACTGCCTCATCCATAGAACCGGATAATGCAGAAAATACACCTGCTCTTATTTCTCCATCAGAAACATTTGCATCAATCGCTGCACATACACCACTTCTAACTGCACCTGTTACAGGCACATCTACTGGTGTATTTTCTGCTGCCGCCACAGTACCGATACAAAATGTTGTCATAATAATTCCTAATGTACTAATATATCTAAATTTCATTTGTCCTCCTGTTATACTTTAAAACTAACATAACTAATTTTCATAATCCAAATAACTATGTCATTTTAAATATTTCTTACTATTTGCTAAAATAACCCAACCGTTAATAAGTATAGCAAGGAGGTTTTTCATTGTCAATGTTTTTTGTAACATTTCCGTAATAATTGTTAATTTTTTATTACTTTTTACATAAATCAATTAAAAATATGTTAAATCTGATATGTAAAGTAATATCTTGCTTCCTGCACATCCAAACGCATCTGTTCTAACAGACTTTCCAAATTTGGAAACTTTCGTTCTTCCCTGATTTTTTTTATAAATGTAACAATTACAATTTTATCATATACATCCTGTTGAAAATCAAAAATATAGGTTTCAATTCCTATCGGATTTTCTCCTTCAATCGTTGGTTTACGACCTACATTTGTAATTCCATGATACACAATTCCATCAATCGCAACTTTTGTAATATAAACTCCAAATGCAGGCAAAAGTTTATTTTCAGGTGGAATTAAATTAATGGTTGGAAATCCAATCGTTCTTCCGATACGATTTCCATGTTTAACTGCACCTGAAACAAAGTACGGATAACCCAGTAATTTATTTGCCATTTCAATACGGCCTGCTGCGATTTCTTCTCTTACATAAGTGCTGCTGATATCTCGTTCCTCCTCTTTCATTTTTGGAAGAATAATGGCTTCATAAGAAAGCTTCTCGGACAATTCCTGCAGCATCTTATAATCTCCACGTCGATTGTGGCCAAAACAAAAATCCTCTCCCGCCACAATGCATTTTACAGAAAGCTTCTCCACCAGCATTTCTATAAAATCCTCTGCTTCCATATTCATAATCTGAGGAACAAATGGACATTCTATTAAATAATCAATCCCAAACGACTCAAACATATGCATTTTTTCTTCATTTGTAGTTAATACCTTTGCATCTTGTGACTCAATTACTTTTTTGGGTGGAATGTCAAAGGTAAAAATAACTGTCGCAAGACCCTGTGCTTTTTTCTTCATAAGCTGTTCCATTAACAGCTCATGCCCCCTATGAATCCCGTCAAACTTGCCAAGAGAAATAACCACAGGCTCATCAATGAAAATTTCGATTGTATTTTTAATATATTTCATTCTTCTAAAAATAATTTTATCGGCTTATAATCCTGTCTTTCTGCATCATATTCATATATTCCAATAAAATACCCTTCTCCATTATAGATTCTAATTGGCTGCATACGGTATAATTCGCCGTCAAAAACTGCTTCTTCTTTTTTTAACATAAACGCTTTTAAACGATTTCCGTTATACAGCATTTTATTATATTCTTCTTTTACAACTGCTTTTGGATAATGTAAAAAAACAGAATCCACCGATTTTACAAATGGAAACATCTTCGTAGTCCATGCTTCTTTCGGTATTCCATCGGTATATTTTTTCACCAATATTTCTAATTCTGAAAGTTTTAATGCTTCTTCCACATAAAATTCCGATACCTTTGTACGAAGCAGGCTCTCCATACAGCCTCCACAGCCCAACTTTTCACCAATATCTTCACATAAAGTTCTAATATAAGTACCCTTTGAGCATAAAACACGCATGGTAACACGCGGCAAATCTATCTTTAAAATTTCTATTTCATAAATCGTTACAGGTCTTGCTTTTCGCTCCACTGTCTTTCCTGTTCTTGCTAAATCACAAAGTTTTTGACCATTCACTTTCAATGCAGAATACATGGGTGGAACTTGCATAATATTACCTAAAAAAGTAACTACTGTATTTCGTACTTCCTCCTCTGTCACATTTACTTCCTGTTCATTTAGTATCGTACCTGAAATATCCTGTGTATCAGTCACTTTTCCAAGCAGCAAAACTGCCTGATATTCTTTTCGCTTCTCTGTCAAAAGTTCACATACTTTTGTCGCTTTTCCAAAACATAATGGTAATACGCCTTCTGCATCAGGGTCAAGTGTTCCTGTATGACCAATTTTTTTCTGTTTAAAAATTCCCCTTGCTTTTGCCACCACATCAAAAGAAGTAAAACCTTTTTCCTTGTATACATTTATTATTCCATGAATCATAACTCCCTCTCATTCCAAAGAAAAACAATCTCAAACCACAACAAGAGGCGACTATTTCGCCTCTTAGTTTTAAATCTTTATTTATTGCAACGGTTCATTGCTTCTTCTACTTCTTTTACAAGCTGTTCTACAATTTCTTCCGGAGTTCCCTTCATCGTCAAGCCAGCAGCACGTTTATGTCCGCCACCACCATGTCTTACGGCAATTGCAGAAACATCTACATATTCTGCGGAACGGCAGCTCACTCGATATTCATCTTCGCCTGATTGATGAATAAATAATGCTGTTTCCACGCCTTCGGTAGAACGAAGCTGACTGGCAATTCCTTCTAAATCCTCTAATGTGGCATGATATTCTTCCATATCCTCATTCGTAAGAACGGTTGTAATACAGCTTCCATTTAAATGAAGCTTACTCTTTAACAGTGCAGCACCATAAATTTTCTGTTGCACAAAAGTCTTCATGAAAAATGTTTCATTCACAATCTTTGAATAATGAATGCCACATTCCATTAAAAAGCCTGCCGCCTCCATCGTAGACTTTTCCGTAGAAGAATACTGGAACACACCTGTATCGTGTACAATTCCTGTATAAATACACTCGGCAATTTCTTTTGTAATCCGTTCTTTTGGAAGCAGATGAAACACCAGTTCTGATGCAGAACTTGCCTCTGGCACAACATACTGATAATCTCCAAACATCGTATTACTAATATGATGGTCAATATTTAAGCTATGCTCTGCCATTTCAAAATACTTCTTTGATTCTCCTAATCGGTCTAAATCTCCGCAATCCAAAGAGATAAATAATTCATAACGAATATCCGCACTACGGTCAGACTTTACCTCATCCGCACCATTTAAAAAAGTAAATACCCGCGGAATAGAATCCAAATAGAAATCCACCTTAATCTTCGGATAATAGGTTTTGATATAATTATAAATTGCAAGACAGGAGCCCACACAGTCCCCATCCGGTTTTATATGCCCTGAAATGGCAACTGTGTTTACTTCTGCTAATAATAAATCTAAGTTTATCATTGTATCTCTTATTCCTCTATCTCTGTTTCATCATCTCTGATTGGCATATCCTTTGTCACATCATCAATCATTTTAGACATTCTTACACCATATTCAATAGACTGGTCTAAAATAAATGTAATCTGAGGTGTATTTCTAAGATTAATGCTTCTGGCTAATTCTCTGCGGATATAGCCTTCTGCACTTTTTAATCCTGCCAATGTACTTTTTTGAGATTCCTCATCTCCAAGCACACTGATATATGCCTTACAGGTTTTCAAATCCGGAGCTACTTCAACCGCTACAACACTTGTCATCGGATTGATGCGCGGGTCTTTGATTTCACCACGGATAATGTTTGAAAGTTCACGCAATACTTCACCGTTAATGCGTGTATTTTTTATACTATTTTTTCTCATACTACCTCATTTCTAAGCATTTACATGATGGCAGTTCTAAATCTCAAAAATATGATAACTATTCAGAACCAAGGCAATTTTCATAAAAAGTATGAATCTATAATTGAGCAAATACAGAAAATTGCACAAAAACATAACAATTTTGTCTGTATAAAAAAGATAATTATAAATTTTGTTTTGCAAATTTCTTTATAAAAAAGAAAAGTTTGTGCAATATTTTAAATTTGCTCATTTATAGTATGAATATTGCTTGCAATCAGACATACTTTTTTGAAAATTTCTTTGGCGAGAAGCCAACAGCGAGGAAACACATTGTGTTTTCGAGCTTGGTTCTGAATAATTTCTATTAGCGAGGTACTTCCACCATAATATATGCTTCTACAATATCAAGCTCTGCAATATCATTAAAACCTTCAAATACAAGACCACATTCGTATCCTGTTCTTACTTCTTTTACATCATCTTTAAATCTCTTAAGAGATGCTAAATTACCTTCAAAAATCTGTTTTCCTTCACGGCTGATACGAACCTTACAGTTTCTCTGGAATACACCATCTAAGATATAAGAACCTGCAATGTTACCAACACCTGAAGCTTTGAAAATCTGGCGAACTTCTGCATGACCAATTACCTTTTCTTCAAAGATAGGGTCTAACATACCCTTCATTGCTGCTTCTACGTCTTCGATTGCCTGATAAATTACCTTGTATAATCTTACGTCTACACCCTCTT
>CAYMHX010000175.1:0-5499 GCA_964390325.1 uncultured Roseburia sp.
ATCACTTTTTCAAAATCACTAAATTCTTCATAAAACTTAACCATTTTAAAAACTGCTGATTTTTCAAACCCTTTTCCATATTCTGCAGTTAACCTTAAGCTTAATTCACCAATAAGATTTTTACCATATTCCGCCTTCTGTCCTTGAAGTATTTCATCCGAAAGTTTCTTTCCTATATTCCAATACAATGAAATGATAGAATTATTCATTTGGCTTTTGATATCATTTTTAGTGCTATATATCATCCCAGAAATATCTGTATATAAACTTTCAAAATCTTTTATATCCATTAATTCCTTATTCATACTTTCCTTTCATAAAAGTGGCGACACGTCGCCACTTTTTCTGTTAAAATTTAAAATTTTTTATATTTGCCTTTCCAAATATCCAACCCCATTTATTTTCTATCTACTTTCTTCTGATACAGCCTCATCAACTCTGCTACACAATCTGCTTCTGACATCTCTTTTATATTAAATCCATATGCTTTCATCACAGCTCTATCATTTGCCTGATGTGCTTTCCGAAGTTCCATAGGCATAGTCAAAGGGTCATATAAGTCTGCAAGTGAACTTTCCGGATATAATGCTCGTGCATCTAAAATTCCCTGTGCTGTTTTTTCAATCATCTCTATTTCTTTCTCTATTACATCCGGCCATGGAAAATTGTTGTATACAATATCATTTGAATAGCGATAATCACTTTTTATCCTGCCACATACTGCTCTTGTCCATGCCATATGTACATTCGAAATAATAATTCCAAAATGATATAATGTGGCGCTCGGAATCATATTATTTGCATCTCCACAAATGATATCCTTACTCATAAAACCAAATGGAATATATCTTCTATTTTCAGAAGAATGCCTTGGAACTAAAATATAATCCGTATCAGGTTGTCGCATCTCCATAAAACGCATTGGATATTCGGCATATTTTTGTGTAGCTGCTTTTGTACTCGCTAATCGAAATTCCTTTACTGCTTGAATTTTTTCTAATAATAAAGAAGAACTTTTTACTTCTGCCGGCTTAATCCCCTCTAACCACAAACATTCTCTGTTTAAATTATGCAGATATTCCCTTGCACCATAAAATTTCTTTATGTATTTCTTTAAATTTGGATTTTGCTCTTGAATGGTTTTACTTTCTTCTTCACTAATAAATAGATTTCCACCATCAACCGGACTACTACCCTTTATCATATTTGGAACATCACATAAAGGCTTTTTTCTTGTTTCAATAAAGATATTATTTGCATTGATGAGATATGGATTGATATTTTCAACTATTTTTTTCTGTTGATTATCATAAATAATTTTATCTTTTATGTTCTGCATACAACTAAAACCAATTATTACACAATGTACATGAGCCTTTATATTGGCTTCACTATCCCATCGAAATGTTCGATATGCAAAATTTATATGTATATGAAATTGCTCATACAATGGTTTCCAAGCTGTAGCAACTTGCTCTCCCTGTGTAATGGAATTTGTAGAAACGAAAGCAGTACATATTGATGTATTCAACATAAATTGAGCCGCTTTATAGTACCAACAAGAAACATAATCATTTTTTCCTGCTGTTTTATATGTTTTTCCCATTCCATCCACATAAATATTAGCAATATCTTTCTTTTGTTCTTTATTTTGCATAGAATATCCCACAAATGGTGGATTTCCCATAATATAGTTCAATTTCTCTTTCGCAACCACATCATTCCAATCCATTCGCAAGGCATTACCCTCTACAATATTTGCATAAGATTTTAATGGAAGAAAATCAAGGTTCATATGTACTACATCTTCTGTTTCTTTCATCATTTGAGATTCGGCTATCCATAATGCTGTTTTTGCAACAGTTACCGCAAAATCGTTTATTTCTATTCCATAAAACTGACCAATCGAAACTTTAATTGGATTAATATCACTTCCCAAATCACCAAATGTAATCTGCCCTGCCACTTGTCCCTTTTCTACTTCTATTTTTAACTTTAATACCTCATTTTCAATTCTACGAATAGATATATAGCTTTCTGTCAAAAAATTTCCTGAACCACAAGCAGGGTCTAACCAACATAATGAAGCCAGTTTTTCTTGAAATTCATTTAATCTTGCTTTCTTAGTCTTTGCTACTGTAATTTTTTTAATTTCTTCTAATTCTTCCTTGATTTCATTAAGAAATAATGGATCTATCACTTTATGAATGTTTTCAATAGAGGTATAGTGCATTCCACCTGAACGTCTTGTTTCCGGATTTAAGGTACTTTCAAAGACTGCCCCAAAGATTGTCGGACTGATTTCACTCCAATTAAAATCTTCACTGGCTCTTTTCAACAACAAATCCCTTACTTTTTCTGTAAATTGGGGAATTTCTATTTTTTCATCAGAAAATAATCCGCCATTTACATATGGAAATGCAGCTAATTCTTCATCCATATATGGATCTCTATCTTCCATTTTAGTATCTAACACTATAAATAATTCTATTAATGCCTTTCTTAAATCTCGAACAGAAAAACGCATTAAATAATCATGAAACATTCCATGTCGTCCAAAAATACCCGCATCTTCTGCATAAAGACAAAATACCAATCTTACACACAAGGCATTTAAACTCTTTAAACTATTATCATTTGTAGGGTCTTTATATTGTTTCAGCAATTCATCATACAATTCGCCAACAATATCTCCCGCCTGCATGGATATTTCCATCTCTTTATTTACATTTTTATTTTTTTCGTTTATTAAAAAGCGAAAACGATATAATTCTTCCTGCAAATTTTCCAACTGTACCACATCTGGTTCTTTTCCTGGACTATTCATATCATATATATGAAATTCTCCAAAATTACAAGTAATAATCCATCTCGGAATTTCATCAAATGGTAAATTATTTGCATAATTTTTCGCTTGCTCATACGGGGTCATCATCAAACCACCAGATTGTGCTATCGCTTTGTTTAAATCTTTTCCATAACTTTTCTGTTCAATCAATACTTTTGTATCCGCAATATAAGCATCAATAAATTTCGTTTGTCCACCGACAACAACTTCTTTTTCAAATTCGATTTTTTCTGTAGCATACTCTACACCTAATACATCTGCTAAAAAAGATAACCAAAAACGCTGTGTATCTCCTTTTTCGTAACCCTTTTTATGCCATGTATTAATAAATCGGCGAGCAGCTTCTCTTTGTTCTGCATCTGTCATATATGTTCTCCTTCTTATCCCATAATAATGTTACATCTGAAATTGATATTATTTAAAAACTTACCTGTCTACAACTTATATCTCTAAGAATAACACACTACATTTTATTTTCCAATATTAAAATAGCCTGTCATTTCTGACAGACTACCTTTTACCATTATCTACTCCACTTATACTTATGTTGATGTAATTTACTCTTTGAATCCAATTTTTCTAATTCCCTTCCTTTAACAACCATCCTATCAACCTCATCAGCACCTACACATTTCTTTACATATTCCAAATCCTCTGCTTTTTTCTCCAATTCACTTACTTTCTTATGATTATCAGATAATCTACCTTTATAAAAAGCAACATCTGCTGTTAATTTATCCACTTTTGCCCTTAATTGCTTCTCTTTCTCAATTGCATTGATAGATTGAATGGTTAAACCCTTTACCAATCTCTTTAATTCTGATACAAGTGGTGCTACTCTGTTATCTCGATAACTTTTCGCACTCATAAATGCTCCTATCTCCGGAAGTTGCCACCTTTCATCCTCATCATATGCTCTTACATTTCGCTCTAGCAGAACCTTAGAATCTGCCATTCTCCTTAATTCTTTCTCCAGCTTTTTCTGTTCCAACAACAATTTTTCATTATCATTCTCTAATTCTTCCTGCTTCTGTACCAATTGCTTCATTCCAACTTCTAACTGTTGTTTTTCCCCTGTCAATTCTGCAACTTCTTTTTCTCGTTCTTGTTTTTCATAATCCAATACCGATAAATGCTTATGATGTGTCCCTTTTTGTAGCCATTGGATATCATACCATTGCATCACCATAGCAAGCTCTTTCTTCTCCGACTCTATCCATTGATTCCATTCTGTCGCACCTCTTGTACCACCTTTAAATCCCATTTCTCCCAAAGCACCTTTCAAAGATACTCTCGTATCCAAACCACGCTTACTATTTTGAATAAATGGTACAAAATCTATATGCAGATGCGGTGTTTCTTCATCCATGTGTAGATGTGCAGAAAATACATACATATTCGGATTTCTTCT
Source organism: uncultured Roseburia sp. (assembly GCA_964390325.1). Classification (GTDB taxonomy): domain Bacteria; phylum Bacillota; class Clostridia; order Lachnospirales; family Lachnospiraceae; genus Roseburia. The sequence continues at coordinate 4,260 of CAYMHX010000175.1, forward strand.
CTGAAATTCTTCCATAAACTCTATCAAAATCTGCTTGGCAAGCTGTCCGTCTTTACTTCTGGCATTCATATCATCCCTATTTCCAATCTGAAAAATCACTTCATGAAATAATTTCTCTTGCTTGCCCTGTCTTATCTTCTCATAATAATTATCAATCTTTCGATCACTTCTTTTTTGCTTCGCATTATATCGTTCCAATGCTTCATCAAACAATTCGTGATAAACTTCCTTTATATTTTTATTGCAAAACTCTACATTATCCTTGCTTCGCTCTTTATCTACATTCTTCGCACTAAAGGCTCTTGTGTTATGATGCACCGAACCTTTTCCTATCATACCGCTGATTGTTCTCTCCAATCGCATCTTCCTTTCTTCCACATTTCTTTTACTAACTACCATTCAGATAGCGATGTTTTTCGCTGTGGCTTTGTTACTTTCGCCGAAAGTAACGCAAAAGCACTTTTGACACTTCGTATCAAAAGTACCTTTGCACCCTGCGGGGCTTGCCAACAATATACTTTTTCCTTGTTCGTTACTTACAGAAGTGTGCCACACTTCTGCTCTCTGCTGTTTTCAATTTTTTCATAACACTTAATATATTTCTTATCGTACTGTCATCCCATCCTGCAAGCCATATCAGAACAATTTCTTCTGCCTTTGTCAATTCTATGTCTCCCACTAATTCATTTATCTCTGCAATCCATTTCGCTTCACTTTCATAAAAATAACGATTTACATTCCTACTCTCAAAATCCGGCTCTTTTATCATATTTCCTCCAATCTGTCTATTGCTTCTTGGCTCTGCAATCTACCTTTGTCAAACAATTCTAATAGGAACGTGTCACGCTCCTATTATTATCATCAAGGAAAAACTACCAACAAAAATCTCTATGTATCCCCACTTTATCTAAATATTCTTTTCTTGCTTGCTCTCGTTCTTCTTCCGTTGGTGCTGTTTTATACTTGGTATATAATTCTCGTTTTACCATAGCTTCCAACTTCGCCTCTAAACCTTTTTGTATCTCCGGCGAAAGTTCTTCCATTTCCAACAAATGAAATCGTACTAAATCAAAAAATAATTCTTGTGAAATCTGTACATTCTTCAATCTATCAATCCATCCTTTCCATCTATCTTATTCATCAATCAAGTACGCAATATCGCAATATCTTTAGATTTTGCAACCTTGCAATCTTCAACTCCGCAATTTCTATACTCTCGCATTGTTGCGTTCTTCTTTTT
>CAYMHX010000176.1:0-5494 GCA_964390325.1 uncultured Roseburia sp.
TGGAGACCGGTAGTTCTCCAACTACCATCTTTATTTTCTTTGACACCAAGAATAATGACTCCACCATAACAATTAGCAAAGGAGGAATAGGTGTCCCACAAAGAAACAGGCAAACCACCATCTGCTTTTTTCACTTCTCTTCTGTTGTCTTCTCTGTATTCATCAAATTGTGAAAGGTCAAAAGTTTTTTCCAAAATGCTCATCTCACTTTCTACTAGACAATATAGACGCAATTAGATAATAATTTTACCACATGCCATACTATTACATACTCTCTTCTAGTCTTTCTAAGCCGTCCTCTAAGCTACTTCTATAATTTGTCGAAAAGAAACGGCCATCAATTATATATTCGAAAAAAGTATTGTAATCTATCGGCGACAAAAAATCAAAATAGTACTTTTGGTTGATTCCTTGTGCACTCAATTGATTATTTAACAACTCAAAATGTCGCTTTCCTGCTTTTAGTTTAGCTCTATTTTCCTCAGAAAAATCTCCATCTGCTTTCGTCTCTACAACCAAAATAGAATCTCCAATTTTAATAAAAAAATCCGGATTAAAGCCTTTGAATTTACTACCTTTATTTTTCTGATAATCAATACTGTAAAATCCCACATCTCGCGATTTTATCCATGCATCCACATATGCAGCTACTCTATCACTTGTTAACATTGAGACAAACTTTCTTTCTGGCTCTAGTGTCGCAAAAACAATATCTACTGGTGTCTTGTAACAATATCTATTTATTTCTTGAACTTGCCTTCCTTTTACCTCATCTCTTATTTTTTCAAATATTTTTTGTTCTTCTTGCACCATGTCCATTTTATATGTAGTAGATAAAAACATTGTCACATACTGCTTTATTACACTATATCGCTCAGTTTGTGCTTTCATCGATGTCGTTTCTATACATATTAACTCATTCACTTTCTTATTGAAAACTGGAACCGCTGGTTTCCTTCGCAACAATCCTGTAAATTTTCCATAAATCTTATTTGCATTCTCTATAGTCAATGAATCACCTTTTATTCCACAATCATCCATAGACATTCTAATAAAATTTTTGATTTCTGCAGCAGGCGGTATTTTTTCTTTTTCATACTCTCCATTTTTAAATACTAATTTAGCCTCCAATGCTCTTCCTTTAAAACTCTCTGATATTTTTTGAACTATCTCATCTACTGTAATTGTTTCCTGTGTAACTTTTGTTTTCTTAATGTTAATATTTCCTTTTATATCTTCATATTCTGTCTCTTGCATTTCCTGCTCTACTTTTGAGACCAACTTCATACCTTTTGTTAAGTCAAATACCTCTTGTTTACTATCATTCTGTTTTTCTAATACACGTTCCTCTTTTGTATAATCAATGGTATATAACTTAAAATTGTACTGCTCCCGCTCAGGATTTTGCACTATTCGACTAGATAAAGCCAACTCCATTTCTAATACTTCATCAACCAATGACTGTATTTTTTTGCTCCAACTGGCATGATTATACACTCTCACTTTAGGCTGATTTGCTATTTGTTCTGGTCTTCTCAATCCTCTTCCTAAAACCTGTGCTATCAGTAATTTAGAGTTAAACGCTCGATCTTCCCACGGCACAATTTGAAATACATTCTTTACATCCCAACCTTCCGTCAACATTGATACAGAAAAAATCCATTCAACAGAATTATCTTTAGAATCAACATCCTTTAGCGCAATTAAATTTTTCTTATGCTTGGCAGATGAAGTTACTATTAATACTTTGTCCTGAGCTACCTTCTTCGGCATTTTCATATACTTCTCTAAAAACAGAACAAATTCTTCTGCCAAAGACTCCGCCGATTTAATATCTTTATTAACTATCAAAGTTAATGGCTTTATAACTCCATACTGACGCTGGAATTCCATATGATTGTCATATATTTTTTGAAATTTTGCGTGTTGTCCTATTCCTTCATCTTTTGCAACATATTCCACCATTTTTACAAAACCACAATCAATAGCTTGCCGCAAGGAATATCTAAAAATCACATCTGAAAAATACTCGTTTTCAATGTATGCAGTTCCTGTAACTCCCAGAATATACTTAAAGCCATATGCTCCGCATAAAAATTGTTTCCATTTTTTTATATCTTTATCAGAAGAAGCATTATATGCATGATGTATTTCATCGTTTAAAACTAATGTATCTTCTCCCCCATTAGCAAAACTATCCTCAATAGAAGATCCCGTATTCGCATAAACAGCATGAATATTTTCAATACATATATCACCTTCTTTTATCGTTACATTAGCATCCACAATTCGTGGATTTACCAAACACACTTTTTCCGGAATATAAGTTCTTAAATCCGTTCTCTGAGATAACTCCTCAAATTTTTTCTTCAATTCTTTCTCTATAGTGATGGATGGGCACAATAATAATACTCGCTTTACCATTCCTAGCGAAAGCATTATTTGAGCAATTCCATATAAAACAAAGCTCTTTCCAGTTCCAGTTGCAAGATCAATAACTGCAGATAGTTTATTGGGTAACTGCAACGTATTCAAGTAATCAATTTCCTTCCCATACTTTTCCTGCAAAATGGCGTTTTCCCTATAATTCTCACATGCCAATTGATTAATTGATTCATATTCTCCTGAAGCCATATAAATAATTGCTCGTTTTATAGCTTCTTTTTGATAATCTCTGGGTCCACATAAACAATCCAGATAACTATCCCATTCTGCTATATTCAATACTGCTGGATTATAATCCTCTTTTACCCTTAGAACCATGTTGGATTCTTCAATTTTTATAATACCTTCCATCTATTAGTCCTCCATATGTATTGTTTCTGCAAATTCATTTCCATATATATCTATATAAACCACCTTAACAAAACTATCTTTCGGATTAATAGGCACCAATATCTCTTTGCACTCCCTCAACTTTTTCCGTGTATTATCCTGCTCTTCTTCCTGCTCCTTTTTCCTGGAATTAGTAGCAATTAGATCTTGTGCAAAATAGAAATCAGTCATAATAAACGGGGCTTCTTTCGATAAAACAGAATTATCTACCAATACCATTGATAAACTTTCAAAATTCTCTAGCATATTTCCGTCTTCATCGTAATCATAATCCGAAAGGAATTTCTTAATACATAAATAATTCTTATTGTTTCTAATAGTTACTTCACTTTCCACCTCCGGCTGTCTAATGAAATGAAAACCTATCGCCTCTTCCAAATCATTAACCTGCTTTTCATTCTGTGGTTGTTTTAACTTCTTAAAGGAATTACTATGCAATTCTTTTATCACCTGATATGGAATCTTTAAAAAATAGTAACGTACACCATCTATTTCATAGTAATCATTAATAAATGCAACACATGTTGCCGGCGCAATAATATAGAAACGTGATTTTATGTATCTGCCTATATGCTTATGTAGTTCCTCAATATATAGTTCATCAACATCCGCATTTCTAAATGTTTCATCCCAATATGGATAAATCTTAACATAATATCCCTTTTTCTCACCGTCAATCGACACACCATTAATACTATTTCTTTCAATATTTCCAATGTCGAAAAGCGTTTTTACAAACTCTTTATATGCATCTTCTTTCATTGAAAACACTTTTGCCAAATCATACAATCCCGCTGTCAAAACAGAAAATGGGCTCGCCTTTTTTCCGTATAACTTATCAAATTTCATTGTATCTTTGTCAATATATGCCTTGCTTTTTTCAATTTCCAATAATCTCTTTTGAATTGTATATATTGACAATTTTCCTATATCGCATCCAATCCATCTTCGCCCTGTTTTTTCTGCGGCCGCAATTGTTGTTCCAGATCCAGCGAAGCAGTCTAACACAATATCTCCAGGATTTGTTGTAGCAAGAATTATTCTTTCTAATAATTCTTCGGGCTTCTGAGTCGGATATGCTACCCTTTCTTTTGATTGAGAGTTTACAGGATCAATATCACTCCATAAACATTGTAATGGCACCCCTGGCAATTCATCCAGATATTTTTTTACTCGAATACCTCCTGTTTTGGTAATATAAAGTAACCCTTCCTTTTCATACCTTTTCATCGTCTCTATAGGACAGCGCCAAATATCAGTAACACCTTTATATGTATATGTATATCCTCCACCAGACAATCCTTTTGCAGTTAATGGACTATCCGTCCAATATCTCCCATCTTTATCTTTTCTCTTATATCTTTTTAAATGCTTTTCTGAATATTCTGCATATTGTTGATTCCATGTATATTGCTCAGTTTTCGAATAAAACAAAATATACTCCGTATTTATTCCAAACTTTCCTGTATCATTATGTGCACTAGTTCGCTTCCAAGTTATTTCATTGACAAAATTATTCTCACCAAATATTTCATCCATAACTATTTTAATATAATGGTTCTTTCTATAATCTAAGTGAACAAAAATCACTCCATCATCAGCCAACAACTCACGTAATACAATTAGTCTCTTGCGAAGAAATTCAACAAATTCTGCACCCTTCACTTTATCTACATATGCTTTCTGACCTTTATTCGTTTTAAATTCTTGCTTTAAAGAAAACGGTGGATCAATATAAATCAGCTTTACCTTGCCTTTTACCTTCCCTGCAATCATTGGATCTTTATCGTAATACAAAGATTTCAATACCTGTAAATTGTCCCCAAAAATCAACAGATTTCTCCATGCATCATCTTCTACTTCGCCAATTGTTCTCTCTAATTGAAATGGCACCTTCACAATTTCATCCGTTTCCGCAAGCACATCTTCCTTTCTTGTTTTTCCCGCATAATTCAATTCATATTCTTTATTCTGTGTAGGAAATAAAATACTTTTATATTCTTCAGGTATTTTTCCCCCACTCTTTAAACATTCTATAATATATTCCAAATCTCTCTCTTCAAGCATAATTGTCTGTCTCCTTAATATTTTATTTATGTATTAATTATCTCATATTTCAAGTCCGTTTTTACGGTCTTTTACTATCTATGTCCGCGTCTATATATTCCATAATATCCCCATAATCCACATCAAGCGTCTTACAAATCTTACCTAACACTTCCAATGTCACTTCTTTGTCTCTGCGAAGCTTGGTCATTGTATTTGGTGCTATTGCTGCCTGTTTTCTAAGATCAGCTTTGCTCATTTTTCTATCTACTAATAACTTCCATAATCTGTTGTATGATACAGCCATAATATGTCCTCCATCATGCATCAAAAACTTACAAAATGCCACTAAATATTATACCACAACCCCTCTCTACCTTCAAGAAACTTTCGCACAACCTTGCGATGTGTACAATGAGCAAATTCTGCATTATTTTTGCTCCCATTTTTAGCCTTTTCTATAACTTCATTACAGCTTCCCATCATTTCTAACACACCTCTCACATTTCCGACATAAATTTCCAACACATTCTCCCAGACATCTTATCCACCATTTCCACGACCACCCGGAAATTCCAACATACTTTCTCAATCTATGTTGGAATTTCCAACA
>CAYMHX010000177.1:0-5469 GCA_964390325.1 uncultured Roseburia sp.
GCTTGGCGGTGATAGGATAAGTGTTTTTATTAATATTTATACAGCGATTATAATTTGTAAATGCATTAGTGAGATAGAGGTAGCCATATTTCCGAATGCAACATGGCTGTTATGATTGGTACAGTAATGCTTCTAATAGCCGGGATATTTGTAGCGTTTGCTATGCAGCATCCGGAGTTATCATTTCCGTGGAGTCAAAGAGTTACATTTATGCTGTATGGGGTTTATATATGGCTTGTGTTTAGATTCCTTATTGATATACCTGTTTTTAGAAAAAATAGAGAAAAAGCGGATAAGAGTGTTTTAAGAGCAGTAATCTTTTTTATCATGGCAATAACGTTTTTTGCAATGGAGATAACGGGGCATACAGTAAATATATACACCATTATCAGAGGTTTTATTGTTGTAGGAGCCTGCGATGTGGCAATAGAAAATTTATGTAAAAAGTAACTTGAAATGGGATGGGATGTTATTCTATGAAGAAATTGATATTTGGTATCGCTTTGATGCTATGCGGAGCAATTTGTGGAACAGGTTGGCTGGTTGCACTTTGTATTATCAATAAACGGAGATTATCCAGCAGGTAGACCATTTGGAGCAGTAATGGAAGTTGGAGAATATTTATATTTATCTACAAATGATATTAAAGATAGAAGGCAGATGGATTGGACTTGAAAAGGGTGATTTGTGTGCAGAATATTTTTGTACACCGATAGATGCGACGGTAATTGGCTGGGAGAATAGCATACATTACTGTTTTATCAAAGGATACCGGGATATGGTATTTGCTGTAAATCCGGAAACCTGTGTAGATAGATATGTATATCCTTTGGCAATGAATTTTAAAGAATTTCTGAGACTGATACTGGCATGTGGAAGTACAACTGCAGTAGAGCAGATTATTGGATGGAGCAAAGTACAATTTGAAGAATTTATACATAGTGATGATAACAAAATATTTCCTGAACAGGCTGAGGTATTAAAGGTAGTAGCAGAAGAATTGAAACTGCAGCCAATGGAAGAACCTTATGAATATGTGAAAGCTGTACAGGAACAGTTTGATAATAGTAAAATCAAATTTACAAATGAATATTATGATACGTTGGGTTTAGAACGTCCGGATGGTTCGGAGAGCGAGATGGAGATGCTTGAGTTTGGAGCAGTGGCATTTTCGGTTGTAAAGGAAGAAAATTAGGAAGGAATGATTCAGATGAAGAATATGGGAAAATACATATTGATTGGTTTGGGAGTTGTATTAGTAGAATGGATATTTTTAGCATTCTTCAGCGAAATGTTTAATGGATTGTCACAAGAAGGAGCAGTTGCCGTAGGAAGTGCATTTTTCCTGGCATTTGAAATGATCATTTGTACAGGTGTTATTGTATCAAAGGTTGAAAAGAAGAAAGAATAGAAATCTATCAAACCATTATGTTCTTTCGATTGTATAGGAAGCAGAACTGATTTTTGATTTAAGAAGGAGATAAACGTATGGCTAATACATTTATTATGATAATACTTTCATTGCCACTTGTAAGTGGTATCATTTACTTTTTTGTTTTGGTGTGTAAGGCATTACGGAAATATATTAGTGGCAAATAAATGTAGAAATACAGGAGTGTGTAGTTATTTATGGGTAAGAAGGCAAGTGCGGCAACGATTATAGGTGGATCTGATGGACCAACATCAGTGTTTGTTTTAAAGAAAAATCCTAAATTGACATTGTGGCAGAAGATAGAGAAATCAAAATATAAACTAAAAAGGGCTTATGTGGAAAGGACCTTAAAAGCAGAAAGTCATAGCATGGATGAAGTAATGGATTACATCTTAAATGTACATGGATTAGTTGAAGTTGACAATGATAAGGTGCAGCAAGAGTATAAGGAGATGAGAGCATCCTTTATCATGCAGTATAAACCTGAATTATTGGGAGAGTATGCTATAATGCCACAGCTAAAGAGCGAATCAAAGGAAGATATACAGGCACATATCAAACAATTTGAAGAACGTCAGCAAATAGCAATGGAAATTTCGGTTACAGAATTTGATATAGACTTTCATAAGTTCCAGATACCATTTGATGATATAAATGACAATATGCATATTATAATAGAGAAAAAGTTTGCTTATATTGGTGGCGGAGTATCTGGGAATAAGAAAATAATGAAAAAATTCCAACGTATTTATAAGGATGTTTATAGATATTATGGAGTAACAAGTGAAGATATCCGAACTAAATCAAAAAGATATGAACAGGTAGTTCGTGCCTTAACACACTGAGTAAGAATTATTATTTTTGAGAAAGGATAACAATATGAAGAAAATAATAAGATTTATTTTTATATCAACTTGTATATTGGGGCTGATTGGCTGCAATGGTAATGGTTCTGACAGTACAGCAGAAACAGAAATTGTTTTGACAGACTATGGAAACGTAATTGTTCTTGCAAAAGCAGAGTTTTCTGAGATTTTTAAACAATATGAGAATCTGAAAATAGAGGAAACTTCAACTATGACAAGAACGGATGATGCAAAAGAGATAGTTGTGCAAATTAAATACACGTCAGGTAATGGAAATGGGATTTATGGATTTGTATATAATCTTGATGATTATGCGAACCCGGAGCTGATACAGCATGGAGAAGATGTAACCATTGATAACCTGTTAAAGTAAGTTTTACATTATAGGGGACTATTGAAGGAAAAATGAATGAACAGTTTATACAACGTCTTTCTATTGATTGGGATAAAATAGAAAAAGGTAGGGCTTATATTTGTTTGACGAGCCGGAAACTGCATTATCTCCACAAAGGCAATTAACGCTACTTATGGAAATATATTCATGTGCTAAACAGGGTTCACAGTTTATTATAGTAACGCATTCTCCGATTCTATTAGGAATCCCGGATGCCCAGATTCTGTCTTTCGATGATAGAACTGTACATAATTGTGAATATGAAGATACAGAAAGTTATAAGTGACAGAAATGTTCATTAATAATCGAGAAATTTTACTGGGGAGATTGCTTTCATTATGATGAGAGTTTACTGGCGTAACAATTTTAATTTGGCAAAGGCGAGGAGTGTGGTCGAGTGCATAGAGTTGATAGACTTTTAGAAAAGCCATGTTACATCATTGATTTTCTTCCTGTTAAGGTTCCGAGTGATTGCGGCGGACTTGGATTGAAGAATGGGGCACTTTCTGATAATGGATAGTGCTGTTTTTTTTAAAATAAATAATTTTGGAGTTTTTGAAACCTAAATAGAATTTTTTACAATATTGTATCTGACAGATGTTAAAAACCAAAAGGTAAAGCAAGTGGATGAAAATAAAATGCTGCGTGCATTAAAGTGTAGAGACGAAAAAACATTAGAATGGTTTATTGATCGTTATGCAGGAGCGGACAGGATATTTCATTAGAAGAAGATATTCTGATTATATCAAATGCGGATTTAGAACAGGATTTTGAAATTTGTGAACAGGCATTAATGGTTAAGAAAGCGATATTTAGGATATTTCCGAACGCACTTCAGTGTGATAAAATGAAAAAAAGAAGAAGATTATCGAATCAATGGAGGTGAAGCGTATGAAAAAAAGGAAGAACTTGCTTGTTTGTTTAATGGCAATGATTACTTTTCTTGCGATACCGATTACAGTAAAAGCGGATATTGGACCGAAACCATCTGTAGTAATTGAAGTAATCGGGTTGGAAGAAAAAGAGTATTATGTCACATTGCTGTCAGAAAGGGATTCAACAGGTCCTTGGAGTCATGGAAACGAATACTATGATTATATGGGAGAGGAATGGGTATTTAAAGAATTTGAAAAGTATCAAGATAAAGATGGCTATTATTTCCTGAGTTTCATGGAAGACTGCTCAGATGATGGTACGTTTGAATGGACTTATTACCCACCACAGAGGTTTAAAGTTCTGATATATACAGCAGATGATAAACAGTTTTATTGTTCCGAGGAAATATACGAGAGATATGCATTTGATTCCTACTTTAAGGTAACTGTTTTAAGTGATGAGACAATAGGAAATATGATAACAGCTCAAAAATCATACGATTTTTCTATGGAAATTCTTTCGTTGATAATCAGGGTTATTTTGACAATCAGTATTGAAGTACTCGTAGCTATAGTATTCAGATATAAAGACAGAAAGAGCATTACCATCATTGGAGTAACAAATATATGTACGCAAGTGATATTGAATGTGTTGCTTAATGTTATCAATTATAAAAGCGGTGAAATGGCATTTGTATTCCATTATGTATGGATGGAAATCGTAGTATTTGTAATAGAAGCTGTTATTTATACCAAATTTATTGATAAGAAAGATGGTAATACGGATAAGGTAAGATACCCTGTTATGTACGCTGCAATGGCAAATCTGGTGTCTATTATTGTAGGAATCTGGATTGCAAAAGCAATGCCGGGTATCTTTTAGATAAAATCTTCTTTTGAAAGGATGTTTCATCTGGGAAAATCTCATTTATGAAAATAAGAATCTGACGAAGGATGTGAGGCTATGGAAAAAATCAAAAATTTGAATTGCTATCAAAAAGGTATCCTAATATTTATGATTGTTATGATACTGATATTTGCAGTTATTTATCCCAAGACGATTTCAAGGGTTGGATATAGATATAATGATGCAATTCTTGTCCCAACACATGAAAATGGGAAAACAATCTATACAGGTAAAATCCAAGGGGAACAGGCTCAGTTTATAGTATCTGAAGATAAGTCGATTGTTTTTTTGTATAGTGATAAAATTTATGAGACTTACATCATGAAAGAAGACCCTACAGCTATTCCGAAAGAGGAAGAATTAGCAGAACGAATGAAAGGAATAGAAATCCGCAATGGGGATGAGATTCTGTTTCGTGGAGGAGTTTTAGATGTAGGGGATTCCTATTGGCTATACAATGAGGATGGGACATTAGATAAGATTGGATTTTCTATTGTTACAAGCGACGTAATTGAAAAGGACGGAAACGGTAATATAATTGGAATGGAGCTGTCTGCATCTACTATCTATGAATTGCTGAATGAACCGGAATTAACACATAAGGGTGAAGCAATTGCTTGGTTTGGAGCTGTATTTATTTGTGTTCTCAATGCGATTACTATTTTGTTTGCGGATGAGCTGTTCCGCTGGGAACTGGCATTTCGGATTCGCAATGTAGATATTGCTGAGCCGTCTGATACGGAAATTGCAGGAAGATATATCGGATGGACTGCTATGACAATTATGGCATTGGTACTTTTGGTTATGGGGCTGCAGTAGTACATCTAATTTGCCAAAATGTGTTTCTATGGAAAATACAATCTCGAAAAGAGAACATAAAATTGAAAAATTTGGAGGAAATAGTTATGTCAAAAAGAATTCATGTCAGACCGGGAAGAGGACAATCGAAAATGGGATTTGGAGTAGGAATTATTTTCTGTCTAATAGGGTTATTT
>CAYMHX010000178.1:0-5463 GCA_964390325.1 uncultured Roseburia sp.
TGCTTCACAAAGCAAAAATCAACCCCTGAATCATGTTCTTACGCAGCCAAACAGCGAGTGTTTGGCTGACGTGTGAAAAGTAACAATATTACTACGATTTACGATGAAAAATTTTTCGAGCATTGACAGATTCTTCACAAAGAAATATAATAAAGTTAATTTAGATTGAGTGTAATGATTTTTGGAAGTGTAAAATCATTACATTGAGAGGTATTTTTAGGAGGAAAAGTCATGGAACAGAAAGAGATTTCCCAAGCAGTTATTCGCAGAATGCCAAGATATTATCGTTACTTGGGGGAATTGATAGATGAAGGGGTAGAGCGTATTTCGTCAGGAGATTTAAGTAAAAGAATGATGGTAACAGCCTCACAAATCAGACAGGATTTGAATAATTTTGGTGGATTTGGGCAGCAGGGATATGGATATAATGTAAAATATTTATACGAAGAAATTGGCAAAATTCTCGGACTTAATACAACACATAATATTATTGTAATTGGTGCAGGTAATCTGGGACAGGCACTTGCGAATTATGTGAAATTTGAAAAATTAGGATTTAAGATTACAGCATTATTTGATGTAAATCCGGCAATGTCAGGACTTACCGTACGAGGCATTAAGATTTATCATTTAGATGAGTTGGATGAATATTGTGCAGAAAATCATGTAGACATTGCAGCACTTACCATGCCAAAATCTACAGCAGATGAGATTGCGAATCGTTTGGTGAGTTTAGGTATTCGTGCTATTTGGAATTTTGCACATGTGGATTTGGATTTAATTGATAAGGATGTTGTTGTAGAGAATGTACATCTTTCTGACAGCTTAATGCAGTTATCCTATAACATTGTGAAGAATAAAGAAAAAGAGCGATAAAAAGAATGATGAAATAGGCGGATTGGTTCTTTTGGAATTAATTCGCCTTTTTAATGATTTTTAGTGGAGAAAAACGATGAAATATTTAGTAAACAGCCATGAAATGCGTTCTTATGATTTATATACCAGTGAAGTATTAAAAGTTCCGTCTTTACTTTTGATGGAACAGGCAGCATTAACAGCTTGTGAGGAAATTGAAAAAATTGCAGATAAGAAAGAAAAAATTTTAATTATCTGTGGGACTGGAAATAATGGTGGCGATGGTCTTGCAGTAGGAAGAATTTTATTTTTAAGAGGATATCAGATAGAGCTGGTCTTGCTTGGCGATGAAAAAAAAGCAAGTGAACAGAACAAAAAACAGCAGGAAATTTTAATTGCATATGGTATCACATTGCAAAAAGAAATTCCAAATAAAAATGATTATAAAGTAATCATTGATGCAATTTTTGGTGTAGGATTGACTAGAAAAATAGAAGGCACTTATCAAACAGCCATTGAAGTACTGAATCGTATGACAGGCTATAAAATTGCATTGGATATTCCATCGGGAGTATCTGCGGATAATGGAAATATCTTAGGGATTGCATTTTATGCAGATAAAACGATTACATTTGCATTTGATAAAATTGGTTTACATTTATGGCCCGGGAATGAAGCAGCAGGAAATGTGGTAGTAAAAGAAATTGGAATTACAGAAAGAAGCTTTCATGGACAAAAGCCTTCTGTTATGGCTTTGGAGGAATCAGATTTAAAAAATTTAAAAACACGTCCATCTCATTCCAATAAGGGAACATTTGGAAAGATGTTGCTGATTGCAGGAAGTGTAAATATGGCAGGTGCGGCAATTCTTGCAGGAAAAAGTGCTTATGCAGCAGGCTGTGGTCTGGTGCGTATTTTGACACCGGAAGAAAATCGTATTATTATACAGACAGCGTTACCGGAAGCAGTATTATCTACATATAATTCGAAAAAAGTAGGATTATCTTCTATCCAAGAAGGAATTGACTGGGCAGATGTAATTGTAATAGGTCCGGGTCTTGGAACAACAAAGGAGGCAGAACTTCTTTTAAAACAGGTGATAAAACAGGCACAAGTACCTCTTGTTTTGGATGCAGATGCTTTAAATTTAATTGCAAAAAATACAGATTATCTATTAGAAAAACAAAAGGAACTTGTGATAACTCCTCATTTGGGAGAAATGAGCCGATTAACGGGACAATCTATATCTGTTATTCAAAACGATTTATTAGAAACGGCAAAAAAATTTGCAGAGAACTATCAGGTAACGTGTGTATTAAAGGATGAACGTACAATGATAAGTTTTTCAGATGGAATTTCATTCTTAAATCTTTCTGGAAATGCAGGAATGGCAACAGCAGGAAGCGGAGATGTGTTAAGTGGAATATTAGGCTCTTTGCTGGCACAGGGATATTCTATGAAACAAGCGGTACCTCTGGCTGTTTATTTGCATGGTCTTGCAGGGGATGTTATGATATTAAAAACAGGAAAAGCAGGTCTTATGGCATCGGATTTAATAGAAGGAGTTCGTAAGATTTTCAGTTGCAAAGAAGCAGAAAAATGCATATTATAAAAATGGAAAGGTGTTACTGAAAAATAGGTTATATAACGAAAATAGAGCAGACAGTAACAGAAGGTTTTAGAAAGACATGGAGAAGCATAGCAGAGTTTGTGCTCATATAGATTTGGATGCAGTTTTGTTTAATGCAGAATCCATTCATCAAAATATTCATCCAAATACAAAAATTATGGCAGTGATTAAAACAGACGGTTACGGTCATGGGGCTGTTGAGATTGCCAGAGAGTTAGAACGTTTGGATTATATTTACGGCTACGGTGTAGCAACCGTAGAGGAGGGGATTATCCTTCGTAAAAAAGGAATGCGTAAACCAATTTTGATTTTAGGTTATGTTTTTCGAGAACATTATTATGATGTTGTAAAATATGATATTGCACCAGCCGTATTTACAATTGATATGGCAAGGGATTTATCAAAAGCCGCTATTGTGGCAAATAAGAACTGTAAAATCCACTTGGCAGTCGATACAGGAATGGGAAGAATTGGTTATCAGGTGAATGAAGAATCGGCGGATGAAATGGAGCAGATAGCAAAATTGCCAAATGTGATAGTAGAAGGTATTTTTACGCATTTTTCAAGGGCAGATGAGCCTGATAGAACGACGACAGAAAGACAAGTGTCTTTGTTTGAGCAAATGATAAAAATGTTGGAAGATAGAGGGGTAACATTACCGTTAAAACATTGTTCAAATAGTGCAGGGATTGTAGAATTTTCAGAAGCAAATATGGATTTGGTTCGTGCAGGCGTGATTTTATACGGAATGTGGCCGTCAGAAGAAGTAAATCATAAAAAATTACCATTGAAGCCTGCTATGACCTTAGTTTCCCATGTAGCTTATGTAAAAACCTTAGAAGCAGGTCGTGCTATTAGTTATGGCGGTACTTATGTAACGAGCAAAGATACGGTGGTTGCAACTATCCCTGTTGGTTATGGAGATGGTTATTGCCGAGGCTTATCCAACAAAGGATATGTATTAATTCATGGGCAAAAAGCACCGATTATTGGGAGAGTGTGCATGGACCAGTTTATGGTAGATGTAAGTAATATATCCGATGTAAAAGTTGGTGATAAAGTAACCTTGATAGGAAAAGATGGTGATATGGAACTGACAATGGAAGAAATTGGCGAACTTTCAGGGCGCTTTAACTATGAATTTGCCTGTGATTTGGGTAAACGAATTCCGAGAGTCTTTTATAAAAACGGAGAAGAAACCCGCAGTAAAGATTATTTTTCAGAATAAAATATTTTTCTTAAAAAAAGAGAAGCTTTTCGTATACACCCGTAAAAAGTGGAAATACTGTTAATAGTAGAGGAAATAAAAAAGGCTTTTTAAGGAGTGTAATTTATGATGATTCGTAGAGGAGATATTTTTTATGCAGATTTAAGACCAGTGATTGGTTCAGAGCAGGGAGGAATCCGTCCGGTACTCATTATTCAAAATGATGTAGGAAACAGACACAGTCCGACAGTGATTTGTGCTGCAATCACTTCACAGATGCATAAGGCAAAATTGCCGACTCATGTAGAGTTAGATAGTCAGAAATATGATTTGGTAAAGGATTCGGTTGTATTATTAGAACAGCTTCGTACCATTGATAAAAAACGTTTAAAAGATAAGGTCTGTCATTTAGACCCTCAGATATTAGATAAAGTCGATAAAGCATTAGAAATCAGCTTAGAACTTATTACATAACGGTCTTAACTTGACGAAAATGCTTTTGAATGGTATGATTTCAGATGTTTAGTATTTTAATATAAACAAAATGGAAAGTAGCGAAGATATAGAAAAGATTTTACAAGGAAGAAGAAGGAGAATTTATTAATATGGACGATGGCGGCAGTCCCAAAACAGGAATGGAAAAATTAAAACACATGATTTCAAAACCAGTTTCAAAATTATTTGGTATACAGTTATTTAAAGAATTAGAGGATGTGACAGAAGAAGAAATCATTTCAATGGTAAATGAAGGACATGAACAGGGAGTGTTTTTGGCAAGTGAAGCAGAGATGATTCAAAATATCTTTGAATTTAGCGACAAAGAAGCGAAGGATATTATGACACATCGGAAACACATTATTGCCATTGACGGGAACACTTCGTTTTTAAAGGTACTTTCTTTTGTAACAGAGAATAATTATTCAAGGTATCCTGTATATTTAGATGATATCGATAATATTATCGGTATTTTACATATTAAGGAAATGTTGAAATTGTGTCGAGAAGAATCCATTTATGAACAGCCCGTAAAAAATGTAAAAAATCTAATACGAAGTGCAAAGTTTATACCTGAAACCAGAAATATCAATAATTTGTTTAAAAATATGCAGTCTGAAAAAAATCATTTGATGATTGTTGTGGATGAATATGGTCAGACAGCAGGAATTGTAGCAATGGAAGATATTGTAGAGGAAATTGTTGGAAATATTGAAGATGAGCATGATGAGGAAAAACTGTTAATTGAACGATTTGTAGATGGCAGTTTTATCATGGATGGTATGACACCGGCAGAGGATGCACTCGAAGCATTAGAAGTGGACGAATCAGAAAAGAAAGACTTTGAAACATTAAACGGATTACTAATAGCACTCATTCATCGTATTCCAAGTAAGGACGAGCATATTATTGCTGAGGCTTTTGGGTATCAGTTTGAAGTTTTAGAAGTAGAAAATAAAAGGATTAAGAAAGTAAAAGTTACAAAAATAAAAGAAAAATTAAGAAAGAATGAATACGATTCTTGTCAGAGTGGTGAAATAATAGTATAATAGAATACAGTAGAGGGTAAGGAGATAGAGAAGTTATGTCAGGACATTCAAAATTTGCGAACATTAAGCATAAAAAAGAAAAGAATGATGCTGCAAAAGGTAAAATTTTTACAATTATTGGACGTGAAATTGCAGTTGCAGTAAAAGAAGGCGGACCAGACCCGGCAAATAACTATAAGCTGGCTCAGGTTATCGCAAAGGCAAAATCAAATAATTCTATTTAAAAA
>CAYMHX010000179.1:0-5444 GCA_964390325.1 uncultured Roseburia sp.
AAGTAACAGAAATTCATTGTACTTATGACCCTGCTTCACGCGGTGGGAATAGCCCGGATGGACGTAAGGTAAAAGGGACAATTCAGTGGGTATCTGCAGAATATGGTATTAATGCAGAAATTCGTTTATATGAAAATCTGATTGATGAAGAAAAGGGTGTATACAACGAAGACGGAAGCTTGAACTTAAATCCAAATTCTTTAATCGTATTAAAAGATTGTATCGTGGAGTCAAATTTGGCAGGTGCGAAAGCTTATGATAGTTTTCAGTTTGTACGTCAAGGTTTCTTCTGTGTAGATGCAAAAGATTCTACCGAAGAACATTTAGTGTTTAATCGTATTGTATCATTAAAGAGTTCTTTTAAACTGCCGAATAAGAATTAAGCATTGTTTTTTTCAAGGAAGGAGATGAACGATGAATTTATTCGAGGGATTGGAAAAACTTGGCCTGCGTACAGCACAAAGCATGGAAAATCTTTTTGAAGAAGAAAAGAAAAAAACAGAAAATACAGCAAATGCTGTAGAAGAAATTCCAACAGAAGATAGTTTTTTATTGGAAAAGAAGTTTCGTTGTGCTGTTTGTGATAAAGAATTTAAAGGTAAAATGGTAAAATCAGGACGTATTAAACGCTTAGAAGCTGACCCAGATTTACGGCCAAGGTATCAATATATTGATACAATCAAATATGATGTGACATCATGCCCACACTGTGGCTATACTGCAATGAGCCGTTATTTTGACCATTTATCCTCGACACAGATGCGTTTAATTAAGGAACAGATTTGTGCAAATTTTAGTCCGACAGGTGTGGAAGAACCAGAAATTGTGGACTATGATACAGCTATTGGACGTTATAAACTTGCTTTATATACAACCATTGTAAAGAGAGCTAAAAATAGCGAGAAAGCATATTGCTGTCTTAAAATAGCGTGGTTATATAGAGGAAAAGCAGAGAACTTAGATGAGAAAACCAAAGACAAAGAAGCTGTCTTAAAGGCCTGCAAAGAACAGGAAGAAGTGTTTTATAAACAGGCGTATGATGGTTTTATGAAGGCTGTATCAAGTGAAATGTTCCCAATTTGTGGTATGGACCAAAATACGATGGACTATTTACTGGCTTATATGTCTGCACATTTTAAGCGTTATGATGTAGCATCGAAATGTATTTCTAATATTTTAGGATCGTCTGCTTCAAATAAGATAAAAGATAAGGCAAGGGATTTAAAAGATCAGATTATTGCAGAATTGAAAAAAGGTAAATAATAAAAGAGTACCCTGTAGTCATTACAGGGTATTTTTTTGGTTAATTTTACCAAAAAAATATGGTAATATGACTGTGTTTGTGGTATAATGATGAAGATATTGTAACTATGAAGTGTTGAATAGTTATAATATATTTGTAGTTGTTCAAAGAATAAGTAAACTTTACAATGTGATTGTGAAAAAATAACAATTCAAAGTGGATTGAAATTTTTGCTCAAGTCCTTAGTGTAAAAGTTTCGAAATGAGAGCAAAATACTTCCATTGTATAAAAAAGAACAATTGCAAAAAATAAAGATAAGAGGAAAGTGGGTAACGAAAAATGGCTTGGTATGATGAAGCAGTGTTTTATCACATTTATCCGTTAGGGTTATGTGGTGCACCAAAACAAAATGAATATGGAGAAGTGGTGCATAGACTAAAGGATATGATGGGATGGATTGAACATATAAAGGAGACAGGATTTAATGCGATTTATATCGGACCGTTATTTGAGTCGGTTGGACATGGCTATGAAACGACTGATTATAAGAAATTAGACAGTCGTCTGGGTGATAATGAGGATTTAAAGAATTTTGTAGCAACATGTCATGAAAAAGGCATTCGTGTTATTTTTGATGGTGTATTTAATCATACGGGGAGAGATTTCTTTGCATTTAAGGATATCAAAGAACATCGTGAAAATTCCCGATATAGAGACTGGTATTGTAATGTAAATTTCTGGGGAAATAATGAATATAATGATGGTTTTTCTTATGAAAACTGGGGTGGATATAACCTTTTGGTAAAATTAAATCAGCACAATCCGGAAGTACGCGACTATATTTGTGATGTGATTCGTTTCTGGGTATCGGAATTTGATGTAGATGGAATCCGTTTAGATGCAGCAGATGTATTGGATTTTGGTTTTATGCAGGCATTACGTCAGGTAGCAAATGAGGTAAAATCAGATTTTTGGTTAATGGGAGAAGTAATCCATGGAGATTACACCAGATGGGCAAATGATAATACCTTACATTCAGTAACCAATTATCACTTGCATAAAGCATTGTATTCCGGTCACAATGACCATAATTATTTTGAAATTGCACATACGGTAAAGCGTTTGAATGATATGGGCGGTTTGAAGTTATATAATTTTAGTGATAACCATGATGTAGAACGTATTTATACCAAATTAAATAATAAAAAGCATTATACACCAGTACACATTTTGGTATATACACTTCCGGGTGTACCATCGATTTATTATGGTTCTGAATTTGGTATCGAAGGCAGAAAAGAACGCTGGTCAGATGATTCTTTGCGTCCGGAATTGCATTTGGAAGATTTTAACGATGCCATCTTGAATAATGAATGTACTTCCCTGATTGCAAAATTAGGAAAAATCCGTCAGAGTGTGAAAGCATTATCTTATGGTGATTACAGAGAATTATTATTAACAAACAGACAGTATGCATTCTCACGCAGTCATGATGGAATTGTAGCTGTTGTGACAGTAAATAATGATGAAAGTGACTATGTAATGACTTTGTCCGTAGGAAGTGCAGCAGAATATGCAAGAGAATACATTGGTACTTTGTCTGGTGAAAAAGTAGCAGTAGTAAACGGAAATATTGTAGTCAATGTAAAGAGAAACAGTGGTGATATTTGGATTCCTTATGTAGAACCAAAAGTAGAGCCGGTTGAGGAAGAAGTTGTAGAAGAAATGGTAGAAACTGTTGTTTCAGAAGAAAATATATTAGAAGAAGCTGGTACAGAGGACGTAGTAGTTGAAGAAAATGCTGTAGAGGAATCTGATATAGAAGAAATAGCAGAAGAAGAAACTGTTTCTGAGGAAGTTGGTACAGAAGAAATCTTTGTAGAAGAAAGTGATACAGGAGAAGCTGATGTAGAAGAAGTAATTTCTGAGGAAATTGTACCAGAGGAAGTAGCATCCGAAGATTTAGCAGTAGTAGAGGAAGAAGCTTTTGCAGAAGAAGAAGTTGCTGATTTGGAAGAAGAAACAAGTTTGGAAGAAGAACCGGTTTTAGAAGTAGAAGATGTAATGTCTGAAGTTGTAAAATCAGCAAAAGAGGCTTGTGAAAAAGCTTTTGCTGAAGGAAGGGTTGCAGGACTTCAGGAAGCCATTTTAGCAATTATGGAATGTAATGGCTATGTAACCGAGCAGATGAGAAATGATGTAAAAAATCAGACACATATTCCATCTTTGATTACTTGGGTAAAGAGTTTTCGATAAAAAATCCATTTTTCGTATTATGATTTAGAGGGAATTTATTTTATAAAAAAAGCAATGTTAATGTATAAACTTTTAGGAGTTTATTTTTATAGCATTGCTTTTTTTGTCAATATTCAAAATAAGGATAAGAAGCATTTGCGATAAAACAAAGAAAGAGATAAATATGGAGGATTTATGAAAAAAAAAGTTGCAATTGGGATACAAGATTTTGAAACAGTTGTTATAAATAATTATTTTTATATTGATAAGACAAATTTTATAAAAGAGTGGTGGGAAAGTGGAGATAGTGTAACTTTGATTACTCGTCCACGCCGTTTTGGAAAAACATTAAATATAAGTATGTTGGATTATTTTTTCTCGAATCGTCATGTAGGAAGAAGTGATTTATTTGAGGGATTTTCTATATGGGAAGAAGAAAAATATAGACAGTTACAAGGAACATATCCGGTTATCAATTTGTCCTTTGCAAGAGTAAAAGCAAATACTTATCAGACAACAAGAGAGAATATCTGTGAAATATTGACAAATTTATTTATAGAATATTCTTTTTTAAGAGATAGTGAAGTGCTTACGGGTAAAGATAGAGTGTTTTTTGATAGTATTTCTAAGGATATGCGAGATAGTGATGCAACATCAGCATTATATCAGTTATCGAGTTATTTATATCGCTATTATGGAAAGAAAGTTATTATTCTTTTGGATGAGTATGATACTCCGATGCAAGAGGCTTATGTACATGGTTTTTGGGAAGAATTGATATATTTTACCAGAAGTTTGTTTAATTCCACATTTAAAACTAATCCATACTTAGAGAGAGGACTTATGACTGGAATTACAAGGGTAAGTAAAGAATCCATTTTTTCTGATTTAAATCATTTAAAAATAGTTACTACTACATCAGATGCATATGCAGCAGATTTTGGTTTTACAGAAGATGAAGTTTTTACATCTCTGGAAGAATGTGATTTAGGCGAAGAAAAAGAAAAGGTGAAATATTGGTATAATGGTTTTATTTTTGGAAGTCATACCGATATTTATAATCCATGGTCCGTTTTAAATTTTTTGGATACAGGAAGATATGCTCCATATTGGGTAAATACAAGTGGAAATCATCTTGTGAGTAAGCTGATTCAAGAAGGTAATAAAACGATAAAAACGATATTTGAAGACCTTCTTCATGGAAAAACAATTCGTTGTCCAATTGATGAGCAGATTGTATATCATCAATTAGAAAAAAATGAAAGTGCTGTTTGGAGTCTTTTTTTGGCGAGTGGTTATTTAAAGGTCATCCACTATGAAAAGGGAGATGAAATGCAGGAAACGGCATATCCGGAATATGAGTTGGCAATTACAAATAATGAAGTAAGGCAAATGTTTTTGCGAATGGTAAATGATTGGTTTGGAGAAACACAGGGCAATTATAATGATTTTGTAAAAGCTATGTTAAAGAGTAATATCAAAGAAATGAATGTGTATATGAATCGCATAGCAAGGGATGTATTTAGTTATTTTGATTCAGGAAAACGACCATCGGATGAGGCACCGGAACGATTTTATCATGGATTTGTATTGGGTTTAATCGTAGATTTAGCAAGGGAATATGTCGTGACTTCAAATAGAGAAAGTGGATTTGGCAGATATGATGTAATGATAGAACCAAAAGATAAGACTAAACCTGCCTTTATTTTAGAATTTAAAGTACATGATTCGGATAATGAAAAAGATTTAAAAGAAACAGTGGAAGCAGCGTTAAAACAGATAGAAGAAAAAGAATATGAAGCTTCTTTAATAGCAAAAGGAATTTCCAAAGAAAAAATTAAGAAATACGGTTTTGCATTTGAAGGAAAAAAAGTGTTGATTGGATAAAAAATACTTGATAATTGGGCGACACACACTCGTGACTTTAGTCGTGAGTTAGTCGCCTTTACTTGACAATAGAGTATAC